>NZ_JBHUYJ010000054.1:0-52219 GCF_042668715.1 Streptomyces sp. NPDC057271 | reverse complement strand
GACTGGAACTACACCCTGCGGCCCGAGCCCTACGCCGAGATCAACGAGGCCCCGGACCCGTTCGACCAGCCCAGCCCCGATCTCGCCTGGCTACAGCATCCGGCAATCACCGGGCTCACCGCGGTCGAGTGGGACGCCCTGATCGCCCAGCTCCTGGCTCTCCACGACGCCCAGCGCGAGGGCGAACTCGACAAGCGGCGCGGTCACCGGCCCCGCATCAAGGGCGACGGCACCACCGGCCGCCGCCCCATCCTCACCCTCGGCGACCGCCTCCTCGCCGTCCTGCTCCACCAGCGGCTCGGCCTCCCGCAAGTCACCGTCGCCCGGCTCTTCGGCGTCACAGCTGAGACCGTCAACCGCCGCATCCGCGACGTCCGCCAACTCCTCCAGGCAGCCGGGCACACCGTTGAACCCACCGAAGCCCGACTGGCCGACCTGGACTCCCTCCACGACCTCGCGACCAGCCACGGAATCACCATCGCCACAGAGGTCAAGACTGCGGGTTAATGATCTGCAAGCCCTTAGCGTTTTCGCAGGTCACGCAAGTGCTCCTGGAGACCATGGTGTTGCTGCGTAGAGGCCGGGGCCGAGCTTGTGGATGAGCCCGCTATCGGCCCATCTGGAAAGTTGCCGATACCTCGTGTCGAGACGGATGTCGCCGAAGCGGGCGGCGATCTCTGCGACTCTCCAGAGTCGGTTCGGGTCGTCCTGGAGCAGGGCAAGAACGTGGTGTCGGCGGCGCCGGGCGGGTGCGGTGTGCCGGTCATCGCGTGAGACCGCGGGCAGCGGTGGTTGTTCGGGAGCGGGTTCGAGGATGGTGATGGCGAGGCGGGTGACACTGATGCTGTGGTCAGGGCGGCCGTCGTCACGTCGCTCGCTGTAGCGGGACATCGGTGACTTGACCTTGCGGGTGCTGACCCGGTGACGCCGCGGCGGCAGAAGACGGGCCAGGACCTGCAGACCGATCCGACGTCACCCATGACGCCCCACAGCGCCAGCCTGTGCGTGCGAATGTATCCAGCAGCCTGACGGTGGTCCTACCTCGAACACAGCTGTTTCGCGGACGGGTTGTGCCTGATTTCGGATGGGTGTAGCTCTCCGGAGCCGCACCCATCTGGCACCGGTCCTATCGCGCATATTCGGGGCAGGGCCCGCCCGTGCGGACCAGTCGGTCTACCTACGGCCGGCATGGTCGACTCACTGTGCTCCACCAGGGGACGGTATGAGTGAGTCGATGCTCAGGCACGGTTCGCAGAAGACGTGGGGGAGCTGAACATGCTCCTCCACGTCGATGCCACGCTGTGCCTGCCCCTGTACGCGAAATGGATGCGCGGTGTTCCCGACATCCACGCATGGCTCACCGGCCCTGCGATCGGCTGCCGCGGCTCACGTCTTGTCCCGACCGTGGCGAGCGGCTTCCCCGGCTTCGGCCAGTACCGCCCCCGGGCAGACGGCACCGGCTACGTGCCCTGGGCCCTCCAGGTCCTCGAATTCCGCGACGACCGGATCAGCGGCATCACAGTAGAGGTCGGAGTCCTTGGCGAGGCGGCAGCGGGTGCGGCCGTCGGTCAGGGGTTCTGGTTGACCGGGTCGGAGGCCAGGCGTGCGGTCACCGCCGTCAGCCATATGAGGCCAAGGCCTGCTCCGGCTGTGAAAGCCAGGACGGAGGCGGCGGAGGGCGCGAAGCCGGCGAGGACGGCGACGGGGACGAGGCCGCGAGGCCACGGCCCACCCGGAGTGGTCCCGGTCGGCGAGCGGACGGCACGCGGGGCGCCCGCATCGCGCGACGAATCGAGGTCCCACATGGCCCACACCTCCAAGACCGGGGACACTGTCGGCGACTTCCGGCTGCCCGGCAGGCCCCTCGCCAGCCGCGCGTGCCGGTGGCCCCCGGCGCGAGACTCAAGGCCGTTCAGGGCGATCGCGATCCGCTCGGGTGGGGTCATTCGGGGCGGCTGAAGCGCCGGGTGGCGTAGAGCAGGGCAAGGACGCCGGCGGTGAGGAGGGCAGCGGCTTCGAGGAGGAGCGGGGGCTGGTGGCCGAACCATTCGATGCCTGCCGCGGTCGCCTGGTCGGGCACGCGCAAGGCGATGGAGCGGCGCAACAGGTCCACGCCGTAGGCGAGGGGGTTCAGGGCGGCCAGCCCGCGTGCCCAGCCGGGGAGGTTGTCGAGGGGGAAAAAGCCGCCGGAGAGGAAGAGCAGCGGCATCATCACCAGGCCGAGGAGCATGTGGAAGAGCTCGGCGCGGCCGAGGCTGACGGCCAGGGCGAGCGCGAGGGCGGTGATGGTGAAGGAGGCCAGGATCATGCCGGCGAGGAGCAGGGCCAGCAGCAGCGGGTCGTAGGGCAGGCCTACCGCACCGGCCAGGGCCAGGAGGACAGCGCCTTGGACGGTGGCGACCACGGTGCCGCCCGCGCAGTTGCCCAGGAGCAGGGTGGCCCGGCTGACCGGGGCCATCAGCAGTTCTCGCAGGTATCCGCTCTGCCGGTCGGTGATGAGGCGGATGCCGACCATGATGGCGGGGCTCTGGACGGTCATCATCAGCATGCCGGGGAAGAGGTACACCTGGTAGCCCACGCCGAGCGTGGCGGTGGGGATCAGGGTGGCCAGACCGCCTCCGAGGATGAAGAGGTAGAGCACCGGCTGAATCAGCATCAGTGCGGTGTGGGTGCGCTGCAAGGACAGGCGCAGCAGGTCGCGGTGGACCAGGGCGTGGATCGCGCGCAGTTCCCGGCGCAGGCGGGTCGGGGGTGCCGGAGGCGGGTCGGCGTGGTCGTCGGGGTTTCCCGGCGCGGTGACGGCGGGGGCGGTCACAGGTCCTCACCCGCCGTCTTGGGTCCTGCGGTGTGGATGCTGCGGCCGGTGTGGTGGAAGAAGACGTCGTCGAGGGTGGGCGGGGTCGCGGAGGCGGCCCGGACGGGGATGCCCTCAGCGTCGAGTGCCGCGCACAGGCGGGGGATCCAGGAGCTGCCGTCGGGCAGGCGCAGGCTGATCCCGTCGGCGCCGAGGGCCGTACGGGTGCCCGGCGGTGCGGCGCGGCGCACGACGCGGTCGGCGGCAGGGTCGTCGTGGGTGCGCAGGACCACCCGGTCGTCGCCGATGGCGGCCTTCAGGGCGGTGGGCGCCCCCTGTGCGACCAGGCGGCCGGCGTCGATGATGGCGAGGCGGTCGCAGTTCTCGGCCTCGTCCAGGTAGTGGGTGGTGATGAAGAGCGTGGTCCCCTGCCTCTCGCGCAATTGGCGCAGGTAGTCCCAGACCTGGGCACGCGCGTGGGGGTCGAGTCCGGTGGTGGGCTCGTCGAGGAAGAGGACCCGCGGCTCGTGGAGGAGGCCACGGGCGAGTTCGAGGCGGCGGCGCATGCCGCCGGAGAGGGTGCGGACCGGGGCCCGCTGCCGGTCGCCGAGGCCGAGGGCGTCGAGGGTCTCGGTGGTACGCCGTAGGGCGTCGCGGCGGCTCATGCCGTACAGCCGGGCGTGGACGCGCAGGTTCTGCTGCACGGTCAGTTCCATGTCGAGTGCGCTGTGCTGGAAGAGCATGCCGACCTGACGGCGGACCTGGTCGGGGTGGGTGAGGACGTCGACGCCTGCCACCGTGGCCGTTCCGGCGGTGGGGCGGGCCAGGGCGCACAGGAGGGAGATCGTGGTGGACTTCCCCGCGCCGTTGGGGCCCAGGAACGCGAAGGTCTCGCCTTGGTGTACGTCGAGGTCCAGGCCGCGCACGGCGGGGGTGACGCTGCCTTCCGGGCCGGGGTAGCTCTTGCCCAGGCCTCGGGTACTGATGGCGTACGGCCCCCGGCCGGCGGGCCGCGCGCCGTCCGGGGCCGTGGCGGAGGTCGGAAGGGGCGCCCGTGCGGGGGCACCGGCACCGGCGTGCGGCTGCATGGTCACTCGGGTCCTCGTCTGCTGGGTGTCGTCCACGGACTTGGGCGCGCGATACGCGAGAGAGGCGGTGCGGTGCTCGGGGGCGGGTGCTTCGTGCCCCATAGAGGCGGGGCCGGATGCTCCGGCCGGTGGCTGCCGCGGGGGCGGCCACCGGCCGGAGGTCGGCCGGGATTCCTCGTGCTGCCCTGATCGGATTGGCGATGCGGCCGCAGGCGCACTGGGTGTCGCTGGCCTACGGGTGACCGGCGTTCAGTGCCTCGTCAGCAGCGGAGCGGTTGACGAGGCCGCCGGGCGGTATCGGATCCGAGGGGGCTACGGCCTGGTCAGGCGCAGCTGATGCCGACGCAGACGGTGTTGAGGAGCGTGAGCAGGCCGACGCACGCACACGTGTCGGCGAACGCGGCTCCGTCGGCGCCGATCGGGTCGGTCTCCGGAAGGGCGTGCAGGTGAGCCAGCAGTTCGAGGTCGCGGTTCTCCATGACTTTCTCCTTCTCTTGATGGTGTCGACAGGGGTTCCTGTCAGCCCGGCTGCTGGATCGTCCAGAGCCGGGAGTCCGTGTGGCGGGTCCGCAGGAGGAACGCCAGGATTCCTGCGGACCCGTCGCTCCAGCCCGTCGAGATGTCCCCGTACTCGTTGGGGAAGACGACGTGGCCGTCGCGGTGGATCTGTTCGGCGGTAATGAGGCGGGCCAGGGCCTCGGCCGACGCATGGTGGGCGGGATCGCCGGTGGCGGCGGCCATGTCGAGGAGGAAGTCGCCGTTGCCCGCCAGGCCGTGGCATTGGGCGAGGGGGGCCCGGGAGGCACGCTCCATGACGGCCCTCGTCGCGCCCAGGGCGAGGCCGCCGTACCGGTCGTCGCCGGTGGCCTGCCACAGCCGGAGCAGGAAGGAGCCGATTCCTGCCGAACCGTGGCACCAGTACGGGGCGGTGGGCACGTCACCGGCGCAGGAGGGCCACTGTGCCGCCTCGCCGACCGTCAGGGCGGTGGGCACGTCACCGGCGCAGGAGGGCCACTGTGCCGCCTCGCCGACCGTCAGGGCGGTGGCCGCCAGCGCGTCTCCCGCTGCCAGGGCCAGGTCCCTGTATTCCCGACGGCCCGTGACGGCTGAAGCGGCGAGCAGGAAGCATCCGATGCCGGCCGTCCCGTGGGCGAAGCCGAGATAGCGGTCACCGGCGCTCCCGGTGACCACTTCGGGAGGCGCGGGCCAGCTGACACCGGACGGTTCGGGCGTCGCAGCGGCGGTCAGCGCGTCGGCCGCCTCGACGACGCGTTCGGCGAATCGCTGGTCCTCGGTGCGCTGCCAGAGGTGGGCGGCGGCCAGTCCGCTCCCCGCCCGGCCGTGGGTGATGTCGTGGTGGGGTGCCGGTTCCTGGGGGGCCAGGGCCAGGGCCGTCGCGTGCTCGAGGAGCGCGCGGTCGTCGAGGACGCGGCCGGCTTCGTACAGCGCCCAGGCTGTCCCCCGGCCGCCGAAGTGCAGGCCGGCTCGCGTGGAGCGGGTGTCCGTCCGCGCGGCTATCCAGTGCCCCGCGGTGGAGAGCACCTCCGGCAGGCGCTGGTCACCGGTCAACTCGAAGTACCGGGTCAGGACCGCGAGGACACCGGCGGCGCCCTGCTGCACCGTGCACGGGTCGGTCTCTCCCGCCATGGTGGACACCGGCCACAGGCGGCGTTCGTCCTGCGGGGTCATCGAGCCGATGAGGTGGTCCACGATCCCCGCCACCGCGCCCTGCGTCGCGTCGGAATGCGGGGCCCGGTCGGCCGGGCCCGCAGCGGCCCGGCCCGGGAGTCCCCGTACGGCCCGGCGAAGGGCAGCGCCGGCCCGGTCGGGGTCCCAGCGCTCGGCGGGATCGTCACTCATCAGCCCGAGGATCATCTCGGGCAGACCGTCGGGCAGTCGCAGTAGTTCGTCGCAGGCGGCCAGCCACTCGGCGAGCCGCTCGTGCTCGGTCCTGACCGCGGGCTCCTCGGGCAGCAGGCTGGGGACCTTCCCGGTGAGGACGAAGCACACGGCGGCACCCAGGCTGTAGTAGTCGGCCGTCGGCGAGACCGGAGCGCCCGCCAGCCGCTCGGGGGCACTGAATCCGGGGGTCCCCACCGTGGTCGGGAGCGGGACGTCGTCCTTGAGGACGGCGAGCTCCAGGTCGATGAGGCGCAGTTCGCCGTCGGGCCGGACCATGATGTTGCCGGGCGTGAAGTCCCTCAGGACGCAGCCCAGGGCGTGGGCCGCGGCGAGGAGGTCCACCAGACGCCCTGCTTGGGCCAGGGCTTCGGCGCGGTAGCGCTCGCCGCCGACGTCGCGGAAGCGCTCGGCGACCCAGTTGCGCAGCGGGACACCCTCGATCTCCTCCTCGGCCAGGAACAGGTGTCCGCCGTGCTCGAACACGGCGAGCAGCCGCGGAGCCAGTCCCGTGCCGTCGAGGAACTCCAGAACCCGGGCCTCGACGCGCAGCCAGTCCCGCACGTCGGATCCGGAGGCGTCGGCTTCCACGTGCGGCCGGGCCTCCTTGATGACCACCGGCGCGTCCGCGGTGACGTCCGTCCCCCGGTAGACGCCGCCCTTGTTCGTGTGGCGGATCGCCTCCCGTACGGAGAAGCGCCCGCCCAGCAGGACTGGGCCCGTCGCGGCCGCCTCGGGCGGGGCGACCACGGCGGTGGGGAAGGGGCTCACCGCCCAGGACGGAGGGGAGTAACGCCCGGTGCGCACGTCTTCCACGGGGTTGCCGTCCGGGTCCTCCATGTACCACACCAGCAGGCCCGAGTCCGACAACCGCTGCCGGCCGACGAACGCCCCGTAGCGGTAGTGCACCAGGCTGTCCACGGCGTAGGGCTGGTCCGACAGGATCCGAGGGCCGGCGAGTCCCTTCGTGGCCCGGTGCAACTCCAGCGCGACATCGGCGGCGTCGGCGTCGGAGCGGGGGTAGACGGTGATGAACTTGCCGGAGCTACCCCTCGGAGTGGCGCGGGAGTTGAGCGCGCCCACCTGTTCCAGGGAACGGGCGAACTTGAACACGCAATCCCGGAGCAGCAGCACGCCCAGGGACTTGGCCAACACCGCGGGAGCGGAGGCGGACGTCGCCGACACGTGCAGCTTCCAGCCCTGCATGCGCTGCGCCGCGGAGGCCGGCGTGAGGCGGCACCACGTCGCATCCGTATCCACGGTCCACCGGGCGGTCTGACCTGTTGCGTCCAGCGCCCGGCCAAGAAGGTTTTGGAGATCGACTTCGCTTGCCTGGCTCGTCATGCCCATCCTCTCCACCGCGGGGACCGCAGGTTGGACTATGCCTTCGGAACGTATCGACCGGGCGTGCCCACGTCACCCGGCGCATCGAGCGCACTGTGGCATCCACGGCGCTGGACGGTTTCGGACGGCGCGGCGCACGGAGTGCGCGGGGGCGCATCCGGATGTGAATCCTCGAAGCTTCGGCGGATTGTCCTGCAGTCGTCATCTGCTGAAAGCAGCATTCATTCTGGATTGAGGTCCTGTCGATCCCGGATCGAAAATCTTGCCGCCGTGAATTCGGATCGCACGCCCAGGCATCTGACTCCTGTACGGACAGTGAAAAGCCATACGGCCGGCGGCGAACATGACCGCCGGTGCCGCACTGCCTGCGAAACCCTTTAACAGGCGCCAAACCCTGTGTCCGCCCCCGTTCAGCATGCCGAACGCCAAGGGAACGTGGGTTCGGGGCGCGTCTTGGCGGCGCCATCGGGGCGACGCTCCGGTCCCAAAGCTTCGTCGCCGAGCAGCCCGTAGTAAAGGGTTCTATTTCGCCACTTTATTGACCAGCTATGGAAGGTGACAGGCCCCACCGTCGTGAATTGTGATCACAGTCCTGGGCTGCACTCGAACGAAATCTCCAGTGCCCGATATTTTCGTGCGGTCGTGACGGTTTGGCTGAAAACCGCAATGTCGGACCCTCGTTGGCCGATCGAGAAGGGTGCAGCCGACAGGGCGTCAGATTCAGAAGAGGAGTGAGGCGACTGGATTGTCCGCAGGGGAAAGGTGTGGCCATTGCGGCAGCCGTAGGACTTTCCTGGATGGCTTTGTTCATGAGAACCGGGTTCTGGCACAGATCTTGGGGAGCCAACGCGGAGGGTGATGGCGCTGTTCGATTGAGAGCGGTCCAAACCCCGGTGGCTCGACGTGAGGGCTCACCTCGTACCCTCCGCACATGACTGATGATCCGTTCCAGTGCCGCTGTGTCCTCTGCCATGACTACGGCGACCGGGACGAAGCGGACCGCATGGATCTGACGGTCATCGAGCATGTTCAGCAGCACGGATGGCACGTCGTGATGGTTCCCGAAGACGAGATCGGTCCTGGATTCGCCTACACGATCGGCCTCGCGCACACGCACGGCGGACCTGAACTCGCCATGTTCGGGCTCGATCTCCACGCCATGCACCGCATGCTCAACACCCTCGGAGGGAAGTCCGCCTCGGGTGAAGCACTGGCGGACGGCCAGAGCCATCCTGATGTTGTCGCTGGTCATCGAGTCACGCTCAGGCAGGTTGATCGCGGTTGGCACCGGACCTTTTTCGGGCAGGCCATCGGGTTCTACCGGCGGCCGCCTCTCCCCGTGCTGCAGGTCGCGTGGCCTGATGCTGAGGGCCGTTTCCACTGGGATGAGCAGGCTGACGAGAGGCATCGCGAGTCACAGCCTCAGTTGTGGCTGCCTCCGAGTGACCATCCTGTCGGAATCTGGACGAGCGAACTCTGATCTGGGACGCGGCGGGTGCGAGCCGGCACCCGGGTGATGCGCTACTGAAGCAAGACCATCTTGCGTAGGAGTTCGAATCCGGCCCGACCGTAGAGCTGCCGCTTGATCTTCTTGATGCGGTTCACGGCACCCTCGATGCTGCCGGAGCTCCAGTCGAGAGTGAGCCCGGCGGTCACGGCGTCGAGGTCTCGGAGCAGGCGGAGTGCGAAACCGGTGAGCCCGGGCAGCTGGCTGGCGTCTAGTGCGTCGATCCAGGCAGGGAGTGTGGCGCCGAGGCGGTCGGTGAGGATCTCTCCGAAGCCGCGGACATGTCCGGCGGCCGTGTCCAGTTCAGGGCAGCGGGCCAGGACCTCCTTCAGGCCGACGCGGTCTTCCTCGGTCAAGGTCGTGGGGTGGCGGGTGAGCCAGCCGGTCACCTGCCGCACCGTCGGCGGCCGGGGCGGCGCCTCGGAAGGAGCTCCGCGCAAGGTGGCGATGTGGGAGCGGGCCATGCCGTACGTGACCGGGGCGTGCTCGGCGACCAGTTCGCCATGCAGTCGGGTGACACTGGTGCATCCCTCGGCGAATCGCCTTTCCAGGTAGGGCTTGTAGGGGTCCAGCCTGCTGGGCCGGGGCGGGTTCTCGCGGATGGTGTCCTGCCAGCGTACGGCGTTCGCGTACCGGAGCACGGTGTTCAGGCCCCAGCCCAGGTGCCGGGCGATCGCCCGGCGTGAGTGGCCCTGGGCGAGCATCTCGTGGACCAGGGTGTGAGCGGCCTTCTTGCGCTCGGCCCGCCGGCCGACGGGGTCCGAGTCGTCCGGCGGCCAACCGGAAGTTGGTCGGGTGCCCTGCGGCAGCATGCCGCTGGGCGACGGATTGCGCACGCAGTCGCGGTGGGCGGCGACGCAGGTCTCCACGGCCCGGCCGAGGCCCTGCCACAGATGGAACCGGTCGGCGACTTGCAGAGCGTCGGGGGCTCCGCGCCGGGCGCCCTCGGCGTAGGCGCCTGCCCGGTCTCGACAGATGATTTCCACGCCGGGGTGGCGGACCAGCCAGGCGGCCAGCGGCCCGGCTTCACGCGTCGGGAGGATATCGACCACGCGATGGTCTTCGACGCTGGTCAAGACGGTGGAGTAGGTCTGGCCGCGACGGATCGCGAAGTCGTCCACGCCCAGCACACGCGGCGTGCTAAACCGTGGATCGGGCAGTGTCATGACCCTGCGTAACAGGGTCATCCTTCCCGCGCCGAATCCCAGCTGGGCGGCCAGCCGCGCGCCGGCCCGCCCCGCGAGGGCAAGCCCAACCCGCTCCAGGGCGTGGTTGAGCCGCGTGGTGAACCGTGCGTACGGGGCGGCCAGCCGCGAGAACGGCTCGGCGAACGTCCGGCGCGGACACTCCGCCGACCCGCAGATGAAGCGTCGGACCGTCAGCCGGATCACAAAGCCCTGCTCAGCGAGCGGAAGGTCCTTCAGCCTGCGCTGGTAACGGTCGTGGATTCGGTCCGAGAAGCGGCCGCAGTCCGGACACGCCGCCGCGGCCGCGCGGCCTCTCGCCGCCACCTCGACCGTGCCGAACGCGGCCGTAACCGCCTCGACATCCACCTCGTCGATCCCCTCGAACACCAGCGAGTCCCAGAACGGTGCGTCGGTCTGCATGGCCAGCACCATCACCGTCCACAGCCGACCAGAGGAACGGACGGAATACACCTGAGGGAGCGTCACTTCCGGCTGTCAGACGCCAAGGCGTACGCCGTCTCGCACGAGCCAGTCCCTCGCAATCGAACATCGAGGTAACGCTCCGCGACGGCTCCCCAAGATCTGTGCCAGAACCCGGTTCTCGTGAACAAGGCCAAGCGAATCCCCGCTCTGGGGGCGATCACTATGCTAGGGGCTGTATCGAGTGCCGATCATGAGTTCGCGGTCGGGCCGTGGAGCGGTGCGCAGCTGTCGCCGACGGAGGTGTTGTCGCTGATTGCTGCGGTCTTCGAGTCTGCCTGGGTACGCCGACGGGCGGGGACGGGCTGATCCGTCCCCGCCCGTCGGCGCGTGTGTTCGATCGCTGTCGGCGCCCGGTCCGGCGGTGTGCGGCCTGAGCGTGCGGGCCGGTGCCGTCGGCGGCGGGTTCGATCGTGCGGCACTTGACAATCACGACGACGATCAGGACGACCTGGAGTGGGCCAGCTATGCGGCCGCGTGACGACGGTCCGTCGCTGGGCGGCACGTTTGCCCGTCGCCCTTCACGGCCGCGCGGTCGTCGGGTCCGGGGTGAGGGACGGGCGGCGGTCGCATAGGGCCGAAAGGTCGGCGGCGTACGCTGCGAGCCGCTCGCGCAGCACCCGCTGGGTCCTGACGGTGAGGTAGAGGACCTGTTGCCTTGTTGCCGGGGCGGTGCGAACGAGGCGGACCCGGCCCTCCGGGGTGCCTGAGGGCCGGGCGGGAGTCAGTTCTCCATGCCGAAGTAGCGGGTGAGGTAGTCGATGATCTCGGTGGCGTGGGGCAGGAGCTCGGGCAGCTGGGTCGCGAGGACCTCCCGGGTGGCGGTGGCAAGGGCGCCGGTGGTGGTGGCGGCCGGGCGGACGTACGGTTCGAGCCGCTTGATCAGTTCGTAGTTGCTGTCGATGTTCTCGGCGCGCATCGCCTTCTCCAGCGGCGGTGCGCCGGGCGGCGGTACGGGGGCGAGGACGCGGCTGACGTAGGTGACGCGGTGCAGGACGCGCCAGCACGGGGGCTTGGCGGAGTTCTGCCGGGCCTGGCGGAGGGCGGCGGCGTCAGGGGCGGCGCTGTTGGAGAGCCAGGTCGGGTCGACGACCTTGTGGTAGAAGTCGTCGAAGTTGGCGCTGTTCTCGCCGAGGTAGAAGGTGAGGAAGCGGTAGGCGTCGACCTTGCCGGGCACCAGCACGGGTTTGCCGGCGGCGTCGTAGACCGGCTTGCCGTTGCTGTCGCGGCGCTGGAGGTCGCCGGAGGGCGCGCACTGGACGTCGAGGCCGAAGGAGCGGGAGGCGTCCTTGGCCTTGGCCCGGGTGACGCTGAAACCGCCGCCCACGGAGGCGTCGAGGCTGCCGAACCATCCGAGACCGAGGGCGCCGAAGCTGCCTTCGAAGCTGGCGCCGAACGAGCCGCTGAAGCTGTACGAGCCGGAGGTGGTCTCGCTGACGGCGTCGGTGGCCTCGGTGGTCTCGGCGAAGAAGCCGCCCTGGGCGGTCCAGACGTAGGTGTTGGCCAGGTCCCGGTGCGAGAAGCCGGTCGCGGCCGCGCTGCCGGAGGTGCCGCGGCTGGTCTCCTGCTGTCCGCCGGAGACGCCCATCGAGCGCAGCACCGACTGTGCCTGACCCTCGGTCGGGTCCGTGTGGTGGGTCTCGGTGGAGACGGACTCGTAGAAGGCTTCCAGGCGCTGCTGGTCGCGGGTGATGCGGCGCTTGAGCGCGTAGGCGTCCCGGGGCTTGAAGTAGCTGTACTCGCCGTACGCGGTGGCGGTGGGGTAGTCGGGGTCGGTGACCTTGCCGCGGTCGTCGATGCCGACCGCGCCGTCCAGGGTGCCCTGCTTGGTGTAGCGGGGGTTGATCGGGAAGTGGATGATGTTCCAGTCCAGCGGGATGTCGGGGTTGGGCAGCATCCGGTAGGCGACCAGGGCGCCGGTGTGCGCCAGGCGCAGCGCGAAGACGTCGGCGGTCTGGGACTGGACCAGGGCGGTGCCGGTGTTGGCGGGCACGTACCGGCGGCCGATGGCGCTGTTCAGCACCTTGGCCGCGTCCTCGGTGTACCCGGTCAGCGCCAGCTTCGTCCTTCGGGCGGTGTTCCTGCCCTGGCTGACCTTGGTGTCGGTGCTCCAGGTGTTGGCGAACTCCAGGCTTCCCTTCCCGCCGATCTTCATCTGGCCCTCGGCCAGCGGGGACGCGGTGCCGAAGCCGAGCGGGGCGGTGATCGTCAGGACGCTGGCGTCGGTCTCGACGCCGAAGGAGAAGTTGAAGGCGGCGTTGACGCTGCGGGTCCTGCTGGAGGAGAGGCTGCGCACCACCTGGTCGGCCTCGGCGAACTCCACGGAGGAGGCGCCGGCCCAGCCGTCGGCTTTGTCGGTGAGGTTCTCGGACGGCACCGGCGGGGCGCCCTCGACGTAGCCGACGAGCTGCGGGTCGAACTGGGCCTGGCCGACCCACTCGGTGGTCAGGTCGCCGACCTTGTAGCCGGTGACCAGGTGCCAGCGGCCGTCCCGGACGAAGGCGTAGCAGCGCTTGAGCACGCCGAGCGCCTCGCCCTTGGCGTCGTACTGGAGATCGGCGTACTCGGTGACGGCGGGTGCGCCGGCGATGGTGTCGTGGAAGGGGGTGCGGACGTCGGCGAGGGCCGAGCGGACCTGGGCGGTGTCGGTGGAGACGGGCGCGGTGGAGAGCAGGGTGCGCGGTCGCTTGGCGGAGAAGCCCAGGCTGTTGCCGCGCAGGCCCTCGTCCCGGACGGACGTGCTGCCGGGCTCGGTGGAGTCCCGGTCGAACGGCCAGTAGCCGAGCAGGTCCTGCTTCTCCCCGCGCAGGCGGGTGAACAGGTTGTCCTGGATCTGTTCCTGGGTGCGGACGGTCCGCCAGATGCGGACCTCCTCCAGCGTGCCGGTGAGCAGGTCGACCGGCTTGCCGTCCTCCAGCCGTGCGCCCAGGGTGAGTTGGGGGTCGCCCCAGGCCGCGGTGGTGTCCTGTGCGGTCAGTGGTGCCTCGGAGAGCGGCTCGCCGTTGCGGTACAGCCGCAGCGGGCTGGCCAGGGGGTCGACGTCACGGGTCCAGCGGGCGCCGCGCAGCTTCGCCGGGAAGGTACCGGACACGTCGAGGGTGACGTTGCCGGCGTTCTCGTTGAACGCCCAGCGCGCCAGCAGGCCCTTCTCGCGCGAGGTGACCGGCAGCCCGAGCCGGGCCTGCGGCCGGGCGGAGTTCCACAGCCGCAGCTCGCACAGCACGCCGGTCAGTCCGCGGCCGATCACCACCTCGCTGTTGTTGGCCTGCGCGCCGGGGCCGCTGTACACGAAGCTGCCGACGGCACCGCCGTCGAGGTAGAAGCGGATCTCCTGCTCCGGCTGGACCGCGTTCGTGGTCGTCTGGGTAGTGGTGGGCACTGCGGGCTTGCGGCGCTCGCGCACCACGGTGATGCGCTGGAACGCGCCGGGCGTGACGGCCCGGTCGGAGGTGTAGCGGACGGGCTTGCCGTTCGCCTCGGCGAAGGCGAATTCCACCAGGCCATCGGCCCGGATGCCCAGGTGGTACGGGACGCCGTCCCGCCCGCCGTCGACGGCTGTGCCCTTGGTGAGCAGGCCGATGGGCGTGCCCAGCTTGTCGATGCGGACGAAGGCCTCGACGGTGAGGTCCTCCAGCACGTCGAGTGCGGGTTGCGCGGCCACCGACAGGCCCTCGCCGCCGTCCAGGCTCAGTGCCCAGGACTGGGTGAAGGTGGCGGCGAGGTGCGCCCACTCGTTGCAGGGGAAGCGCTCGCCCGACTTCAGCACCCGGTCGCCCACCCGGGCGGTCACCTGGTAGCCCTTGATCGGCGAGGCCGGGCCGCTCGTGCCGGGGAAGGTCCAGTACCCCAGCAGGCCGGGTTCCCGGCCGGAGAGGCGCTGGTGGCGCTCGGCGGAGATCTCCTGCTTGGTGCGGGCCCGGCCGAAGACCCGGACCTCGTCGATCTGGCCGTCGAGGTAGTCGCCGCTGAAGGGGAAGTGGCCCAGGACCAGAGGACCGTTGCCGGTGTAGGCCCCGGTGGAGGTGCGGCGGGCGACCTCGACGCCGTCCCGGTAGAGGATCTGCTCCCGGGTGGCGTTCTTGTACACAGCGGCCCAGTGGTGCCACTCCAGGTCCGGGTATGCCTGAGTGGTCTTCATGTCGTCGCCGTACAGCGAGAAGTAGAAGGTCTCGTCGGGGTGGAACCACAGGTGCAGGGACTGGTCGACCCGGCCGGCCGTCGCGCCGTGGAACAGCAGCGGCTCGACGCGGCCCCGGGACTGGTTGCGCTTGGCCCACAGCTCGATGGTGAAGTCCCGGTTCGCCAGGTCGAGCGAGGGAGTCAGCTGGGCCTTGGTGCCGTTAACGAACTGCCAGGCCGGCAGGGCGGCCGGGGTGAGCGCCAGGGAGTAGCCCGATCCGTCCGTCCTGGCGTGGACGATCCGGCCCCCTCCGGCCTCGGGGTTGACCCATGCCTCCAGACTCAGGTCACCGGTCGGGGCGATGCTCTGCTGCTTGCCGGCGGGCAGGGTCAGATACTGCTCCTTGCCGTCGAACAGGAAGGCCCGGCCGGGCATCTCGGCCCGCCATCGGCAGCCGCGCCCGGTGATCGCCGCCTTGGCGGTGCCGTTGGGCACGGATTCGACCCCGCCCGTGCTCAGCGTGACCAGGCGGGAGCCGGCGGAGAGCAGCACCCCGGGACGGGAGGACTGCGCCCGGGCCCAGTCGTAGCCGACCAGGCTCACCTTGTCGCCGGACTTGGCCGGGACGCTCTTCGCCTTCAGCTCCAGCGACTTGGCGCCGATCGGGGCGTCGGTGGCCACGGCGTAGCCGGTGCCGCCAATCTGCAGGTGGGCCTTGGCCGGGACGGCGACGGTGGTGGGCGTGGTGAGTTCGACGGTGCTGCCCGTCACCCGGGCGACCGCGCCGAGCGTCACCGGGCGGCCGGGGCTGCCGACCAGCGCGGCGGCCATCTGCTCGGCCCTGCGCGGCAGCGAGCGCCAGGTCTCGGTGTCCGCGCCGACGGTGATCGTCAGGTCGCAGCGGCCGGGCGCGTCGCCGTCGCTGACCGTGATCGTGGCGCCGTCCAGGGGAACGGCCGGGTCCCGGGCGAGGAAGCCGATCGTGCCGGTGTCCCCGGCGAGCGTCCGGGTGCCGCGCAGGACGGCGGTGTCGTAGTACGCGGCGAAGAACTGGTCGTCGGCGCCGCGGAAGTACAGCACGAGGTTGCCGGTGCCGCTGTCCAGCAGCGCGGGCCGGTCGGTGCCCCGGGCGAACTCCAGCAGGCCGCCGGTCAGGCTCAGGCCGGTGTTGTCCACCGCGAGCAGCGGCATCGCGACCGTGAGGTCGTCGTCGCCCTGGAGCGCGCCCGACAGCTTGGCCAACTGGCTTCTGGCATCGGCGAGTTCCGCCTGCTTGGAGGTCAGGTTGAGCTGCAGCTCCGCGATCCGCTGCTGGGCCTTGAGCGCCTCCTGGAGGAGGGCGCGGGCAGTGTCCAGCTGCGCCTTGGCCGCGAGGTACTGCACGTCCACTCCGGAGCGCATGGCCACGCGGGTCATCCGGAACAGGCCCGAGTCCGCCTTGAGGCACTCGGCCGACTGCACCGCCGAGGCCAAGTAGTACGTGGAGGGGGAGCCGATCGCGAGCCGGCTCGCCCGGTTGACGATGCGGACGTACTCGCCCTCGGCGATCAGCTGGAACTGCGCCGACCGGTTGCCCGGGGTGCGGGCGATGGTGTCCAGCCTCTCGTTCTCCGCCAGGGAGTTGTTCAGGACGCGCACGTCCTTGTCGTACTGCGCGAAGGACAGCCAGTAGCAGGGCAGGCCGTCCTGGCTCTCGCCGACCGCCTCCACCCGCCAGGTCCAATCGGGGCGCTGGTCGTGGAAGAGCACCGGGGCGCCCTGCTGGCTGGCGTTGGCGGTGACCAGCCACTGCAGCTTGTAGGCGGCGCTGTTCACTTGTACCGTGCGCGGCGTCTTGAGCTCGATCCGGTAGGTCCAGGAGGTGATCAGGTCCTTCTCGGCGAAATAGCGCTGCTCCAGGGCATCGAATCCCGGCTTGAGCCGGTCGTGCTCCGCCTGGTACTCGGCCAGCCGCCCGGCCGCGCCCTTCAGCCGGTTGATGTCCGCCTCGATGACAGCGACCTCCGGCTCCAGCCGCTTGACCAACTGCTGCAGGGTGCTGACCTGCTCCGAGTCCTGGCCCCTCGTCGGCCGCTTGAGCACCTGCGGGTCCAGCACGTCCGGCACCTGGGCCAGCCGGCCGTCCCGGCCCACGGCGAAGTCCAGGGCGGCCACGGCAGGCTCCTGGCCGTACTTGGCGGCGAAGGCCAGCATCACCCGGGCCTGCCGCTTGGCGGGCTTGGGGTCGGCGCGGTAGCCCGCGACGACGTTCTCCTGCTGGTGGTAGAGCAGGGCCGACATGCCGGAGACCACCGAGCGGCCCTTGAGGGTGAAGCTGTCGCGCCGCACCCCAGGGTGGTCGCCGACCGGGGCGTCCGAGCCGGTCCACCGCGAGTTGCCCACGAGCGTGGCGTGCCCGGCGTGGTCGCTCTGGTCGTGGGCGGTGGTGCCGGTGCCCTCGTCGAAGCGGTAGTAGGCCACCAAGCCCGGCTCGTTGCCGATCAGCCGGTTGTTCAGGTCCGTGGTGAGTTCGGCCTGGGAACGCACCCGGTTCCATATCCGCAGCTCGTCGAGGTCGCCGTTGAAGAAGCTGTCGGTGCCGCCGGAACTCCGCCTGCCGACCAGGGTGTTCACGCCGGTGACCGGGGTGAACGGCAGTGCCGCGCTACCGGCCTGCTTGCCATTGACGTACACCTTCGCCGTGGTGCCGTCGAAGGTGGCGGCGATGTGGGCGTAGCTGTCCGCCGTGAGCGTCTCGGTGGAGGTGAGCGTTGTCGGCGCCCCGTCGTGGCTGAGGAACACCGCGCCGTTGGCGTCCACGCCGAACAGGTACTCCCCGCCGCGGCCCAGCACCGGGCCGTCGAGGGCGGCGGGTTTGACCCACGCCTCGATGGAGTAGGGCTTCCCGCCGAAGTGCAGCGGCCCCCGGTTGCCCAGGTCGAGGTGGGCGTCGACGCCGTCCAGGCGCAGCGCGGTCTCCGCATGGCCCTCGCTGCCGGTCACCGGCACCAGCTCGCGGCCGGTGAAGGGGCAGGTGCCGGGGCTGCGCTCGAACACCGAGTCCCGGTAGGCCACATCCGGGCTGGTCCAGAAGCGGGTGCCCTGGGTGTTGAACAGCCCCTGGGCGCCCTGCTCGACGTTGAAGCTGTCGACCCGCCCGGTGGCGTCGTTGTGGGCGAACAGCTGCCAGCGCTGCACGTTGGAGACGGCGGTCGGCACCAGGACGGCGGCGAACCGGCCCTGCGTCAGGTTCCGGACGAAGGACAGCTCCTGGGTCGGCTCGTGGAACGGGCGGCCCTCCATGTCCTCGGTGCCCAGGCTGTCCTTGGCCGACTCCGGGCGGGTCGCGTGCCGGCTGCGCTTGAAGCGCACCTCCAGCACCGGCTTCAACTTGCCGTCCACCAGCACGAACCGGTCGACGAGCAGGGTGTCGCGGACCAGCGGCACCTTCTTCGCGCCGCTGAGCACGTAGTCGGCGCGGGACGCGTCCCCCGAACTGCCGCCGCCGGTCAGCTTGTACACCGCGTCCGGATGCGTCTCGCCGACCGACTGCCGCAGCACCACCACGTAGGTGCCGTCCGACAGGACGTGGAACGGGGCGTCCGCCGTCAGCCGCGCCGTGCTGGACTGGAACGGGTCGATCTCCGCGGCCGTCGGCCGCTCGCCGGCACCGGCCTCCGCCCCGCCCCGCTTCACCGTCGGCATCGCCGTCGCGCCGACCACGGCGTACCCCACCTCGGAGATCTCCCGGGGGAAGGCCACCTCGGCCGGGTTGTCGCTCCAGTACGCCGAGTCCACCTCCCCCTTGGCCGCCGGACCGGACAGGTCCAGCACCGTGTAGACGATCCGGCGGGAGGCGTCCATCGCGAACGCGATCGTCGTGCCCTGGTGCCGGATCATCGTCACGTGCCGGTATGACCGGTCCCCGTACTTCTTGAGCAGGGAGTCCTGAGCTGCCACTGTTCCCCTTCCGGGCGCATGGAACGCCGCCCCCGGTCCATGCAGTCCGGGGGCGGCGTCGAGTGTGCGGATCTCTCCTGGCGGAGCGTCAGCGAGTCTGGCATGTGCGTTCGAAGTGAAGAGTCGGTTCCGGAGCTACTCCTGCCATACACGGCTTGAACACACTATGGGCGTGGCCTGACTTCGCTTGTCCGACTACGTGGAGGAGGCTCCCCGGGCTCGTACAGGTGAGCTCGACGACGCGCGCGGGCCCACCCTTCCAGCGGTGGGGACCGCGGTGGCGACGACGGCACTGTCGGGTTGTTCCGGGGTGGGGGCGGCGGTACAACGGGCGCGGGCCTGGGCCCAGGCGGTGTCAGCGGCGGGGAAGGCGAGGGGGATGATGCCCGGGAGGACTGTGAGGTGTTCAGCGATACCGGGGCGATGGCGGCCGGCTTCGACAAGGGCACAGGCGGGGGCGTAGAAGTGGTGTCGGCCTACTTCGGTGCTCCAGGCCCGGCCGGTGCAATTGCCCGGTCCCCGCCAAAGTGAAACGACGCACCGGCCGGCTCCGGACCGCCTCCGCCCCGGCGAGATCCCGGACCGGATGGACCACCGGCGCCTGTTTGTGCTGGTGGCAAGGGGGTTGAGGTCCAGGCTGTTGCTGCGTAGAGGCCCGGTCCGAGTTTGTGGATGAGCCCGGTGTTGGCCCATCGGGACAGCTGCCGATACATGGTGTGCAGGGTGATGTTGCCGAAGTGGGCGGCGATCTCCGCAGGTCTCCACAGGCGGGCCGGGTCGTCGTGCAGCAGGGCGAGGACGCGATGACGTCGGCGCTGGGCCCGGACGGTGTAGCGGTCGTCTCGGGAGGCCGTGGGCAAAGACGGCTGTTCGGGGCCGGGTTCGAGGACGGTGACGGCGAGGTCGGTGATCGTGCAGCTCCGGTCAGGGCGGCCGCCGTCGTGTCGCGCGCTGCAGCGGGACATCGGCGACTTGTCCTTGCGGGTGCTGGTCCGATGACGGCGGGGCGCAAGGAGGCGGGCCATCACCCGGCGGCCGATCAGTCCGAGGCATCCGTGCTCATCGGGAACGATCCCGACGGCCTGGACGACCTGGTCACGGGCGGTCTGGAGAGCCACATTGAAACAGCAACGATCGGGGTCGGTGCCGGGGACGGACTCGGCGGCCTCGACCATCACGGCCCGTAGGGCCTGGTAGAGCGCGAGCAGGGCCCACATCTCCTGTTCGAGGCCGGCCTGGTCGCCCGAGCGGAGGTTGCGACCGGCCAGGATCGTGTGGCGGAGCGCGTAGTACGCGCTCTCGTGTTCCCAGCGCTCGTGGTAGAGGTCGATCAGCGCCGCCGCGGGATGTCGATGGGCGTCGGTCAAGGTGGTGACCAGCCGGTAGGAGCCGGTGAAGACGGTTCCGTCGGCGCAGGTCACCGTGATCTCGGCGTCGATGACCCGGACGTTGACGGTGCCGATCACCGACAGGTAGGAGCCGTCGTCGAGGCGGGCCAGGACCGGGGTGCGGCGGTTGCTGTGGAGTCGACCCAAGACCTTCGCGCCGGTCGTAGTCGCCTGGGCGAGGAAAGCGCGTTGGCGTCGAAGCCCTTGTCCCACAGCACCTGAAGCTTCCCCTTGATCGTGGACACCTGGAGACTGGGATCTGAGGTTCCAGAGGAAGTAGTGCCAGGTGGGTAGCAAGTACACGAAGCGGTACTCGGACGAGTACAAGCGGGACGCGATCGAGCTCGTGCGGTCGTCGGGCCGGACGGTGACCGAGGTCGCCTGGGAACTCGGGATCAGCTCAGAGTCCCTGCGAGGCTGGGTGAAGAAGGCCCGGGCCGCCCAGGACAACGGATCGGGATCCGGCGCCGTGCGGGCCACCGACGACCGGGACGAGGAACTGAAGCGGCTGCGGAAGCTGACGGTAGAGCAGGCGAAGACGATCGAGATCTTGAAAAAAGCGACCGCCTTCTTCGCGAAGGAGAGCGACCGGTGAGCACGATATGCCGGTTCATCCACGCGGAGAAGGCGAACTACACGATCGTGCTGCTGTGCGAGGTGCTGAAGACCGCCCGGTCCACGTACTACGCGTGGGTGGCCGGAGCCGAGGCCCGCGAAGCGAGGCGACGGGCGGACGAGGCCCTGGCCCACGAGATCACCGTGATCCACATCGCGTCCCGGCGGAACTACGGCGTCCCGCGCGTCGCCGCCGTACTGCGCCGGCAGGGCCCGGTGGTCAACCGCAAGCGGGTGGAGCGGGTCATGCGGGAGAACGGCATCGCGGGGAACGGCCGACGCACTGGACGCCGCAGCCTGACCAAGGCCGACACCAGGGCGGTCCCGTCGCCGGACCTGATCGGCCGGGACTTCACCGCTACCCGCCCCGGAACGAAGATCGTCGGAGACATCACCTACATCCCCACCGCCGAGGGCTGGCTCTACCTCGCCTCGTGGCTGGACCTGGCCACGCGCGAGGTGATCGGGTACGCGATGGCCGACCACCATCCCGTCGGGTGTGGTGGCGGTGCAGCCGGCGGAACACGTCGAGGCGGGCCTCGCGCACGTTGCCCCAGGCTTTTCTGCCCTGGAGTGTTTCGCGTTTGAAGGTTGCGCTGAAGGACTCTGCGAGCGCGTTGTCCGCGCTGGACCCGATCGCGCCCATGGTCTGGCGGACACCTGCTGACCTGCAGGCTTCGGCGAATGCCCGACTCGCGTATTTGGACGGATTCAATGAGCTTCTTCAGCGTTGCCGCTCCAGCGTGAGGATGGCCTTGGCGATTGACGTCATGCGGTTGGGGCTGCACCGGGACCTGCGGAAGATCCGCCAGGACTTCAGGCTCGCGACACCGCGTTCCACGGGCGCTCGTGCTGCGGCCAGCGCCCGGTTGAGGGTCTTCTCGGTGGGAGTGAGTTCCTGGAGTGGCTTGCGTTTGATGCCGGTCGTCAGCCACGGTCCTGCGCCTTGGTAGGCGAGGTCGGCCAGGATGGGAACGCCCTGGCGCTCGCAGATCCGGATGATCCGGTGGGCGCGGGCGGCGGTCAGGTTGTGTGTGCGGCCCGGCAGGGCGGGCGAGAGCCACAGCAGCCGGCCGTAGGGGTCGGTGACGAGCTGCACGTTCACGCCGTGGCGCCGGTGTTTGTGGGAGTAGTCGGCCCGGCCGTCGCCGACCCGGTCGCACTCGGCGAGGGTGCCGTCGAGCAGGATGAAGTCGGGATCGTGCTCGCGCAGCGTCTTGAGCAGGCCCGGTGCTCGTTCGGTGAGCAGGTCGACGACCGCGCTGGTGTAGGCGTGGGCGGTGGACTCGCTGATTGCGAACCCGGCGGCGATCTTCGCCAGAGTGGTGTGCTCTCGTAGGTACACCAATGCCACCATCGCCCGCCGGGACGGACGGAGTTTGCAGCGCCGGTCGCCCTCACGGGTGACCATCAGCATGGTGACCCACTCCACGAGTGCATGCGGCAGGATGCATGACCAACGAGGCCCCCGAGCAACGTGACGGAGACGTCAGACATCTCGATCAACAGCCCGGGGGCCTCTCTCGTTGCGCTTCACGGCCCATCACCCGATCAGTGGACAACTCGAAGAAGCTCACTGGCCGCCGCTGGCAGCTGCAGAGGCCGGAGCACGCCCTGCCAGATCGCCCTCAAGTCCGGAATCCGGGTGAACTCCGATCGCCCTGTCCGTAACTCGCCCCAAGGCCCCGCCCTGGCGAGGGTGGGGTCTTGGGACGAGTTACCGATGGTGGGACTCGGGTCCGGTCTGGCGTTTCGAGTGGGGTACGGCGAGGGCTCTCGGCGGCCCAGGGCCTCAGATGTTCGTCGGGTGTGCGTCAGGGGTCGCACGTAGTGCCCATAGTGCGCGTAATGCACGTTGATCTTAAGCCCGTTTTGCGCCCTGCATGCCTCTGATCTGCTGTTTTCCTTAACCTGTTCTTGGCTCTACATCTTTTCGATGACGAACAACGGCGAGGTGGGCGGCATCAGACCGGCCGCGACCTGCTGGCTCACGGTGCCCGCGTTCGCCGGGTCGTACTCGTCCGGCACGGGGGTGTAGCCCGTCGAGCCGGAGGCCTCGACCGGCACCATGTTGCTCTCGCGGCCGCCGACACCGGGCTCGGTCCAGGCGCCGTCGTACCACTTCCGCCAGGAACCCGGCGCCATCTTGCCGGAGATCGGGGCCCGGGCCACGTGCGCGTGGAAGGCCTTCCAGCCGCCGCCCTTCTCCACGATCCGTGAGCCGTAGTAGACGTAGAAGTATCCCGAGGCGATGTCGACGAACAGGTGCGGATCACCGTCGCCGTAGTGGTACGTCTGCTGCGGGAAGGCCGCCGTGTCACCCCGCTTCGTACTGTATGGAGACGTGATGACGTGCGACGTGATGCGCCAGGTCCGTCCCTGGTCGGTGGAGACCGCGGAGTCGATCCCGTCGTAGTGGACGCCGTCGCCGAAGGGCTGCGGGGTGAACTCGTTGTGCACCAGGCCGTACCAGGCGCCGGTGTCCGGGTCGACCCACACCCCCGCCAGATCGCAGAAGTTCCTCTGGGAGTAGCCCGACCCGGCGGGCGGCGCGGTGGACTCCAGGCCCGTGGCGCTGTTGTTGCAGCGCCAGGTGGTGTCGTTGTTCCTGTCGTTGCTGTTGGCGGGGTCGACGGCGTCGCTGATCGCGCTCGACCGAGTGGCGGTGTCGAAGTCGGTACCGGTGTAGAACGTCCAACGGCGGGGCTGGGTCGCCCCGTAGAGCGCATGGGCCTGCTGGAAGTAGAAGGTGCCGTCCTTGTCGAGGTAGGGGGCGGCGGGGGTGTCGTCGGGGTGGGTCCAGGAACCCTTCGAGCCGACCGTGACGGTGTAGGTGGCGGCTGCGGCCGGGGTGTCCTCGGCCGACGGCGCCCCGGCGGCGACGCCACCGCCGCCGGTCAGGGTGAGGGCCAGAGCGGCAAGAGCCGTGACCAGGATGGATCTTCGAGCGGACATGCGTACTCCTCCCCGGGGCGGCGCGCGAGCCCGCGTCGGCCGCCCGTCGCGGAACCAGGCGTACCGCAGCCTGCTCGCCCCGGGAGGCGGCGCACATGGACGGGCGCGGGGGAGGGCTTGGACTTTGGCGCCGCGGTCGAGCGGGCCCCCGGCCACGATCAGGGGCCCGCATGTTCCCTCCGTCGGCCCGCTGTCCTGGTGCCTGGGGGGCGGTCGGGGTGGCCGTCGACGACGCGGGGCTGCGCGAGCGCATCGCGGCCGCCCGGCGCGCCCTGGACGACGTAGAGTCCGCCCTCTCCGCGCTCCCGCCGCCGCGCGCTCACGCGCGCGTGGACGGACCATGGGAGTAGGAAGGGACGCGCGGCGGCCCTACGCGTCCCGACGGTGCGAGGAGGCAGACCATGACACGGACCCTTGAGTGGACGGTCGGCCTGGAACTGGTCGAAGAGGACGGCAGGACCAAGGCCGAGGCGCATCTCAACACCGGCACGTCGACCCTCACCGGCCACGGCAGCGCACGGTGCAACCCGTCGGACGTGGACGTACCCGCGATCGGTGACGAACTCGCCGCGAGCCGGGCCATGAGGGACCTGGCCGGGCAGTTGATGCGCGAGGCCAACCGCGAGATGGAGGCGGTGGGCGCGGGGACCGTACCCCAGCACACCGGTCCCGGCTACGGCTGGCCCGAGGCGGTCTCGTAACGGGATCGCCTCGCGCACCGGGCCCGCCGGAACCTCACCGACGGGCCCGCTGCCGCGTCACACCCCGGGGGGCCGCAGATCGTCGACCGGGACACCGTGATCGGGGTCCTGGTCGCGCTCCGGCCCGAACGCCCGGGTACCGTCCCCGGCCCCGGCCAAGTCCACGCTCGCGTCCACGCTCCCGATCTCGGCGTCGTTCTCGGCGTCGTTCTCGTCGGCGTCGGCGTCGGCGTCGTCGCTCTCGGCGTCGTCCTCGTACGACAGCCGGTCCACGACCTCCACGACGCCGTCGACGCTCTCGCAGAGCCGGACGAAGGCGGGTGACAAGCTCCGGCGCGCCAGCGTGCCGCTGAGCGTCACCCGGCCCTCGTCGACGTCGACGTGGAGCGAGGCGGGGGAGAGGCCGAGGATGCGGACGACGACGTCCTCCAGGATCTCCTCCTGGATCGAGCGGTCGCGGCGCAGGAACAGCTGCAGCAGATCGCTCCGGCTGAGCACCCCGATGAGCTGACCGCCGGCGTCCACCACCGGCAGTCGCTTCACACGGTGCCGCTCCATCAGCCGTGCCGCCTCCACCGCGGTCCAGGACGGGCGGGCCACCACCACGGGGCTGGACATCATGGCCCCGGCGGTGCTCGGGCCGTCCTTGGCGGTGTGGCGGCGCAGGAGATCCGCCTCCGACACCACGCCGACCGGCCGGTCGGCCTCGTCGACGACCGGCACGGCGGTGATGCCGTACTCGTCGAGCAATCGCGCGATCTCCTTGAACGACGTCCCCGGCTGCACGGCCACCGCGGTCGGCGTCATCAGGTCGGCGACAGTGCGGTTCCGCATCGTCCGTTCCGTCCCTTCTCCGCTCCTCCTTCCATGATCCCTCACATGGCGGGACCGCCTGTGCCGTGGATGCTCCGCTGCGCGTCGACGTACGGGACACCGGCGCCGGGCCCGTCGAGGGCCCGGGCCGCGCCGGGGCCCGAACCGTCCGCCGCGACGGAAAGGTCGGCGCGTACGCACGTATGACCGGAGAGTGCGTCGGAGCGCTGCGCCCGGCCCCGTTCGTCGCTAGTTGAACGGGTCGAGTGTGACGTACGCCTGCTGCGGGTTGCCGTCGTGCACCAGGGACTCGTGCGCGCCGACGTCGTCGAAGGCGAAGCCGTAGGCCTTGCCGTCCGCCATGCGCGCGTGGATCTCGCGCGCGTAGTGGTTGGTGACGGAGTCCCGGTAGAAGCCGGCCGACGTGGTGTCCGGCTGCTGGGGGTTGGTGAGGAGGGTGGAGCGGTTGTATCCCGCGCAGAGGGTACGGGAGATGGGGCCGCGGACTTGATCGTTGGGCGCGTCGAGCCGCTTGTAGCAGCCGAAGACACTGTCGGAGTCGGGCTTCTGGAACGAGGTGACGACCGCGCCGGAGGTGTCGGTGAAGTTCATGATGTTGCCCGAGACGCGGCCGAAGTACTTCACGGACGGCTGGTTGGCGAAGGGGGTCACGGTGAGCGTCGAGGAGCTGTACTTCGTCCAGACGCGGTTGATGTAGTCGTCCATCACGGTGGACGGCAGTGCGCCGGCCTCGACGCCGTGGCCCGGCGCGAGGGTGCGCAGCACGGTGCCGTCGGAGCGGGTCTGGATCAGGTTCGCCCAGCCGCCGGGGCGGGCGCGGAGCGCGTCGATGAAGCCGTTGTAACCGCCGGGCTTGAGCCGGCCGGTGGTGGTGACGCTTCCGTCGGGGCGCCGGACGCCGACCGCGTACGGGGCCGAGACCATGTCGACCTGTGTGCTGTTGAGCCAGAGGCCCGCGTCGTTGAGCGTGTACTCGGACCAGTTGAAGAGGATGTTCCGGTTGGGGTCGCCCGGGTTCTGGACGGCGGGCTGCACGACACCACCGGTAGCCAGCTTGAAGACGAGCTTCTGGCCGTAGCTGAAGTAGATCCGGCCGGAGAACTTCGGCAGCCGGATCGTCATGGACTGCCCGCGGGCGGGGCCGGGGATGGCGGCGTCGGGTGCGGGGACCGGGACCGGACTTCCGGCGGGCCAGGGGTGGAAGGTGCCGCTCGCGTCCGCCCAGCCCTGGCGGCCTGTGGAGAGTTGGGTACCGAGGTTGTAGACGTAGATCTGCTCGTTGCGGCCGGAGTTGTTGGTGAACGTGAGCGGAATGGTGGCCGGGACGGCGGCGGCCCCGGTGGCGTCGGCGGCCTCGGCGGCGGTACCGGCGGACGCGGCCCGGACCGTGGGGGAGGGGCCGGCGAGCGTGACGGCGGTACCGATCAGGGCGGCGGCGGTGACGGGCGCCAGCAGGGTGAGCCTGCGGCGACGGCGGTGGGAAGGCACTGTGGGGGCTCCTCGGGTGTGGGGTGCGAGGGCTGAAAAGGGTCTGAGAGCGCTCTGAGAGCGCTCTCAGAATGGTGAGAATGAGATGACCCTGTCAATGCTTGCGGACGTCCGGGATGCTAGGCGGACGGCCAGGCGCTCCGGTCGTTCAGCAGAAGGACGAGTGCGGCGATGTTCCAGGCGTCGTCCTCGCCCCGGTGATGCCGGCCCTCCAGCGGCAGTCCCGCGATCTCCAACGCCCGCGCCATACCCGGGCGTTTGGCCAGGCCGTTCGCCTCGGTGAAGACGGCCTTGGCGTTGGTGTGCCGGTGGCCGAAGGGGTACTCCGTACCGGTCACCCGGCACTGCTCCGTGAACTGCCTGCGGTCGTAGTCGCCCCAACTGGCCCACGGGCGCAGCCCGCCGGCATGCTCGACGGCGAGCAGCCGGCAGGCCGTGGCGAAGTCCACGCCGGTGTCGACCTCCGCCTGCGTGAGGCCGGTCAGCTCGGTGCAGAACGGGCTGACCGTGGACCGGGCGGGCCTGACCAGGATGCGATGGCGGCCCGTCCGCTCGCCCGCGTCCAGGTCGACGACGGTGAGCCCGATCTCGATGATCTCGCTCACGGCCCCCGGCGGCCGCTTCCCGTCCCAGCAGGTCGCCTCGACGTCGACGATGTTCAGCAGGCGTCCATGACTCATGGCGACGAGGCTAGAGCGGGGGTGTGGAGGTGGTCACCCGGTTTTCGGGCGACGGGCACACCGGCGGGCGGGCGTGTGAACGGGCGGGCGTGTGAACCGGGGGCGCCGACCGGTGGTTCACTCCAGGTCCAGGATCTCCCGCAGTGCGGCGACCGCGTGGGCCCGGTGCTCGTCGAGCCACCGCACCGCGGCCTCCTCGTCCCCGTTGCGTACCGCCGAGATGGCGGCACGGTGCTCCCGTACCGCCAACTCGCGGTTCGGCTCCTCCGTGTAGTACAGCGAACGGTAGGCGTCGGTGGCGTCCCACAGGGTGGTGATCAGCCGGACCAGACGCGGCATCCCGGATGCCTCGATCAGGGCGAAGTGGAAGCGACGGTTGGCCGCTGCCATCGCCGTCACGTCCCCGGCGTCGGCCGCCCGTTCCACCTCCCGCTGGATCTTCTCCAGGGAGGTGAGGAGCCCGTCCTCGCCCCGCCGGAGCCCCGTGCGGACCGCCTCGGTCTCCAGGAGCTGCCGGATCCGGTAGACCTCCTCCAGATCCGCGAGCGACAGCTCGGCGACGAAGTAGCCCCGGTGGACGTGGTGGACGACGAGGCCCTCGCCCTCCAGGATCTTCAGGGCCTCCCGCAGGGGTACGCGGCTGACGTCGAGGCGGGCGGCGAGCGCGTCCTGGCGGATCTGCCCGCCGGGCCGCAGTTCACCGGCGGTGATCGCGCGCCGCAGCTCTTCGAGGACGAACTGCTGGGCGGTCGGCGGCCGCCCCTTCCGCACCGCGCTGCTCATCGCCTGTGACCTTCCGTCGTTCGGTAGTTCTGTTGTTCGGTTGCTCCGTCGTTCCGTGTCCCTGAACGATCCGTATATCGTCCTACGGGTCTTCGGGTACCCCTTCCAGCTCACCGACCAGGGAGGCGGTGTGCTCTCCCAGTCGCGGGGGCGTGGCGCGATAGGAGGGCGGGGTGACACCGAGCGTGATCGGGTTGACGACCTGTCCCGGGCCGGCCGCCTCGGCCGGCACCCGGGGCGCGAGGCCCAGCCGGTCGGCCAGGTCGAAGGCGGCGGCGAGATCGTTGATCGGCCCGCACGGCACTCCGGCGGCGGTGAGTTCCTCGAACCAGTGGTCGGCGTTCCGTTCGGAGAGAGGACCGGCCAGCGCCCCGACCAGCTCCTCGCGGTGGGCGACGCGGACGGTGTTGGTGGCGAAGCGCGCGTCGTCGGCGAGGCCGGGCAGGCCGAGGCACGCACAGAGCGCCCGGAACTGACGGTCGTTCCCCACGGCGAGGACCAGGGGGCGGTCCTGCGCCTCGAACACCTCGTAAGGGGCGATGCTCGGGTGCCGGTTTCCCATGGCACGGGGGACGACACCGGCCCCGAGGAGGGCGGCGGACTGGTTGGTGAGCGCGGAAAGGAGCGAGGTGAGCAGCGAGACCTCGACGCGCTGGCCCTCGCCGGTACGTTCACGGTGCCGCAGCGCGGCGAGGACGCCTATGCCCGCGTGGAGGCCGGTGATCACGTCGACGAGCGCGACCCCCGCCTTCGTGCCCTGCCCGTCCGGCTCGCCGGTCACGCTCATCAGACCGCCCATGGCCTGGACGAGGAGGTCGTAGCCGGGCAGGCCGGCGCCCTCTGCGGCGCCGAACCCGGTGACCGAGCAGTAGACGAGTCCGGGGTTGGACGCGCGCACGTCCTCGTAACCGAGGCCGAGCCTCTCCATCGTGCCGGGGCGGAAGTTCTCCACGAGGACATCGGCGCGCTCCACGACGGCCCGGGCCGTGGCCAGATCGGCCGGGTCGGTCAGGTCCAGGGCGACGGAGCGCTTGTTCCGGTTCACCCCGAGGAAGTAGGTCGCCTGTCCGTCGGCGAAGGGAGGACCCCAGGCGCGGGTGTCGTCCCCGGACCCGGGCCGCTCGATCTTGATGACATCGGCGCCCAGATCGGCCAGCAGCATCGTCATGTACGGACCGGCCAGAACGCGCCCGAAGTCGGCCACCACGATCCCGGACAGGGCCCCGGGGCCGGCCGTCACCTGCTGATCCGCGCCCATCACGCTCTCCTCCGCCGGTGATCGGATCCAGCTGGAACGTACGCATCGGAGATCCGATATTCAATACTGGATCCAAAATCCGATCTGCCGATACGCTTCGGAGCGCCGCATAGCCGCACGAGCCTGGAGGCCGTCCGTGAAGCCGTCGCCGCAGTCGCCGAACGCGTCGAAGCCGACTCCCGTCCACCCCTTCGATCTGCTGGCGATCGACGGTCTGCTGAGCGACGAGGAGCGGGACATCCGCCGGACCGTGCGCACCATGGCGGACAAGGAGCTGCGCCCCCACGTCGCCGAGTGGTTCGAGGCCGGGGCCATCCCCGCCCGGGAACTCGCCAGGCAGCTGGGCGGCGTCGGCGTCCTCGGCATGCACCTGGAGGGCTACGGCTGCGCGGGCACCAACGCCGTCGCGTACGGCCTGGCCTGTCTGGAGCTCGAAGCGGTCGACTCCGGCCTGCGCAGCCTGGTCTCCGTGCAGGGCTCCCTGGCGATGTACGCGATCTGGAAGTTCGGCTCCGAGGAGCAGAAGCAGCAGTGGCTGCCCGGTATGGCCGCGGGCGAGTACATCGGCTGCTTCGGGCTCACCGAGCCGGACGCGGGATCGGATCCCGGAGCCATGCGCACCCGCGCCCGGCGCGACGGCGAGGACTGGGTGCTCAACGGCACCAAGATGTGGATCACCAACGGCTCGGTCGCCGACGTGGCCGTCGTGTGGGCCCGTACCGACGAAGGCGTCCGCGGCTTCCTGGTGCCCGCCGGCACCCCCGGTTTCAGCGCGCCCGAGATCAAGCAGAAGCTGTCACTGCGCGCGAGCGTGACCAGCGAACTGGTCCTCGAGGACGTACGGCTGCCGGCCGACGCGATGCTGCCCGAGGCGCGCGGACTGTCCGGCCCGCTCGGCTGCCTCAACGAGGCGCGGTTCGGGATCGTGTTCGGCGCCCTCGGCGCCGCCCGCGACTGTCTGGAGTCCGCGATCGCCTACGCCGGCGACCGCATCGTCTTCGAACGGCCCCTCGCCTCCTACCAGCTGACCCAGCAGAAGCTGGCGGACATGTCCCTGGAGCTCGGCAAGGGCATGCTCCTCGCCCTGCACCTGGGACGCCTCAAGGACGCGGGCGGTCTCACGGCCGAGCAGGTCAGCGTGGGCAAGCTGAACAACGTACGGGAGGCCATCGCCATCGCCCGCGAGTGCCGCACCGTACTCGGCGCGAACGGCATCACCCTGGAGTACCCGGTGATGCGCCATGCCAACAACCTGGAGTCGGTCCTCACCTACGAGGGCACCAGCGAGGTCCACTCCCTGGTCATCGGCAAGGCGCTCACGGGCGAGCAGGCCTTTCGCTGAGCAGCGCCCCGCGCTTCCCCCCTAGCCGGCCGTGACCTTGGCGAGGAACGCGTCCAGGTTGGAGGACGTCCGCTCGATCCGCTCCTCCAGCGTCAGCGACTCCTCCTGGCGGCCGGCCCGCAGCCTGGGCTGGCGCCTGCCGCGGATGTAGAGGGAACAGGCCAGGTCGGAGCAGATGTAGATGCCGACCGTGTTCCCCTCGCGTCCGCGGCTGCCGGCGAGCGGCGCCGCGAGCAGGGTCACGCCCGACGAGGCATGTCCCGTGAGACAGACCTGGCACAGGCTGGACTTGACCGCGCTCGTGCGGCTCGTGGCGGGCACCCGCAGGGTGATGCCGAGCGGACCGTCCTCACGGGCCACCACGAGGTGGGCGCGCAGCGGCGCGCCCGGGTCGACCCAGCCGAGGAAGTCGAGGTCCTGCCAGGGGAGTTCGGCGAAGTCCAGCGGCAGCTTGAGTCTGCTTGCCTCGCCCTTCGTGCAGTTCACGAAGGACGAGCGGATCTGTCGGTCGGTGAGAGCTTCCACTCGGTGGACCGTACACGGATCGCGGGGACCCGGTCATCCGGATATCTCCCGGGGAGTCTCGGGCGGTCGCTCAGGCGTCCGGCCGGGCGTGCAGGGCGGACGAGCCCGCGACCATGGCGCTGTCCGGCCCGGACCGGGGGACCGGTGCCGAGCCGTCCGCCGCTTGTGGGCTGACCACGGAGGCCGACTGGTCCGTCGTGCCGCCGGTGGTCCCGTCCGTGGCCGTGTCGCCGGTCGCCGGCTCCGACGGCGTACTCGTACCGGGGGCATCGGGTGAGGCGGGCGACTCGGGGGCCGGCGGCGACGAGGGCGTGGAGACCGAGGGGGACGGCGAGGTCGGGGACTCCGTCACCGAGTCCGAGACGGAGGGCGACGGAGGTGCCGTCGGGGGGGACGTCGGCTTGTCCTGGCCCCCCGTGTCGCCCGGCTCGCGGGCGAACCAGCCGTCGGTCTCGGGGTCGTACACGATGAAGACGTTCACCACGGTCACCGAGGGCGCCACGACCACCACCTGGGAGGGCTGGTAGCCCGCCCACGGGGTGCCCGTCGTCTTCGGCGCCTGCTGGGCGACCGGCGGCGTCAGCGGATTGCCACAGGCGCAGCGCACCCGGGGCACACCCCGGTCGTCGACGAGCACCGCCGTACCGGCCTGGAGGACCGCCTGGTACGAGGTGGCGGTGCCGTCCCGGAAGCCGTGGTTGGTCACCCGCGTGTCGACCCGGAGCTGGAGCGGGGTCAGGGAGCGCAGGTAGCCAGGGACTTCGTTCGCGGACATGCCGAGAGTCGAGGCGAAGGCCGCGTTCTTGGCGGGCTGGTCGGCGAGATAGCTCACCTGCCGTTCGACGTCGCAGCTCGCCGCGTTCCGCGTTCCGCCGTACAGCCCCGCCGCCGAACCCGACACGCTGCGCGTGGCGGTGGCCTCCGCGGACCTGGTCGCACTGGGCAGCGGGGCGGGGGACAGCGAGGCATCCGCGGCGTCGGCCGTCGACTCGGTGAAGGGATCGGGGCCGGCGGCGGAGGCGTTCTGCAGGAACACCTCACCACCGCCGGAGCCGCCACCGCCACCGCCGTCGCCGTCCGGACGGGTGAGGACGACCACCAGGGCGATGGCCGCGACCAGCGCGGCGGCGATCGACGCCACCTTGGGTACGGAACGCCACCAGGGGCCCCCGCCGCCGCCCGCGCCACCGGCTCCACCGTCACCCGGGCCGCCCGGTACACCGCCGCCACCGGTTCCGTCACCGCCGCCGGGCCCGCCACCGCCCGCGGTTCCGCCGCCGGAACCGCGCGATCCACCCCCCGAGGCGCCGCGCGGGGGCCCGGAGGGCGGTGGGGGGCCGGCCGCTCCCGGTGTGGTGCTCGGGCCCGAGAGCGGACCCGAAGGGGGACCTGAGGGGGGTACCGAGGGGCGGTCGGACGGTGGGTGGGAAGTCACGTTTTTCCCTTTCTTCCGTTCCGGGCCCATTGTGTGCGTGGAACCGCCGTCCGCAAGCGGACGACGCCCACCCATCGGTACTGCGCAGGTCAACCACCGGTACTAGCGTGGGGAGCGTGAGCAGTCGGCTCCCCACCACATCCGGCCCGGCGCACGACGCCCAGCACCTCGCCCGCCACTGGGGCGAGGCGTTGGCAGCGGTCCTCGCCGGGTTCGTCGCGATGGCGGTCGTCGCCGCGCTCGGCCTCTGGGCCGCGGGCGCCGCCGACCTGCCCGGCGGCTTCGTGAACCTCGTCGCCGCGGTCGTCGTGATGGCCGCGGGCGGCCAGATCGGTCTCTCCGGCGACGCCGGCGCACTCGCGGGCACGAACGCCGATCTCACCGCCATGCCCCTCACCGTCACCCTGGTGGGTGCACTGGTCACGGGCTTCTGTTTTCTGCTCCCGCTGCGTCATCACGCCGTCGCCAGGACCCGTGACCTGCTCGCCCGCGTCGCGCGCACCGTCCTGCTCTGGCTGGCCGCGCTCGCCGGTCTCTCGGCCCTCGCCCGCCATGACTTCCCCGTCTCGATCGGTGGCGGCGAGAGCCAGGACGCGATGTCCGACCTCTTCGGCGAACTCCTCGACGCGGTGGACCCCACCGTCGGTTTCCGCACCGAACTCGGCCCCACCCTGCTGTTCGGCCTGCTCTGGATCCTCGGCGTCCTTCTCATCGCCCTGCTGGTCTCGCGCGGAACCCCGCTTCCGCCCCGACTGGTCCGCTACCACGAGTCCGTACGGCCGGTCGCCTCCGCGATGCTGCTCCTGCTCCTCGCGTACGTGCTCGTCGGCCTGGTCATCGGGATCGTCGTGGCGGCGACCCGGGGGCACGCGTCCGAGACCCTCGCCGTGATCCTGCTCGGCCTGCCCAACGTCAGCTGGCTCGCCCTCGGGGTCGGCATCGGAGGCTCCTGGGAGGGGACGGTCGAGGGTCCGTTCGGGCTGCCGATGCCCCCGATCCTCGACTCGGTGCTGCGCACGGACACCGGCGGCCTCTCGACCGTGGACCTGTCCTCCCTCGCCTCGTACGACTCCCGGGCCTGGTGGATGCTGCCGATCGCGGCCGTCCTCGTCCTGGCCGTGGCGTTCGTGGCAGCCGTCCGTTCGCCGTCCCGCACACGCCTCTGGCAGCACGCGCTCCACCTGGGCATCGCCTTCGCCCTGACCATGCTGGTCGTCGCTCCGATCACGAACGTCGAAGCGCGCTTCGGGCTCTCCATCCTCGGTATCGGCGAGCTGGAATCCCTCGGCGGACAGGTCGTGCTGCGTCCGCACGTCTGGAAGACGGCAGGCTTCGCCCTGCTGTGGGGGCTCGCCGCGGGCTTTCTCGGCGGGCTGCTCGCCTCGCGCGTCCACCGCCGCGGCGAGGTGGACACCCCCGAGCGGCAGCGGCAGCGGCAGCGGCCGAAGGGCTGAGGCGAGGCCCGCTTACGTACGCGAGTCAGCGGTACGAGGCGACGAGACGCGCCAGATGGCGCCCCGCGACCTCCAGCGGCACCGCGCTGCGGGCGGTCTGCGCCGCCAGCTCGGCGCCCTCCAGCGTGGCGATCACCGTGTGCGCCAGCTCCTCGGCGTCCGTCTCGGCGAACCCCGTCGCGGCCAGCTTCCCCGTCACCACCGCCCGCCACCTGGCGAACGCCTCGGCGGCCGCCTGCTGGAGGTCCGGGGCCGTGGTCGCCGTACCCACGACGGCGGAGGTGACCGGACACCCGTCGAGCCAGTCGGAGTCCCGCAGCCCCTGCGCGAGGGCCGCGGTGAGTGCGACGAGGGCCCTCTCCGGCTCGGGCTCCGTGTCGAGCGCCTCCCGCAGGAACTCGGTGAACTCCTCGTCGCCGAGCCGCACGGCGGCCGTGCCGAGCTCCTGCTTCCCGCCGGGGAAGAAGTGGTACAGGGACCCGAGCGTCGCACCGGCCTCGCGCGAGATCTGCTTGATGCCGGTGCCCTCGTAGCCCTGGCGCTGCATCAGGCGCGACGTCGTACGCACGATCCGCTCGCGCGTTCCGGCGGTCTCGGGATCGTAGGGGGTCATGGTCTTCACCCCGTCACACTATCGAACTTGAGCGTTCGTTCTAGGGGTGCCCGGGGAAGGGGCGCCCCTGAAGCCGTGGGCGTCGGGTCAGTGCCTGGTCGGGGGCGGCGTCCGGAAGACAGGGCGGGCCCAGGCCGGGGGTTCGGGGGGCGGTGACGGGGGCTCCGGGCCGAGCAGGCCGGTGCCGCCGCCCGGACCGGGACCGCCCCGCTCCAGGGCCGCCCGCAGCGCCGCGACGAACTCCAGACACGTCCCGTAACGCTCCTCCGGAGTCTTGGCCAGCGCCTTGGCCAGCACCTCGTCCGCCGCCTCCGGCAGCTCCGGACGTTCCGCGGACGGCGGGGGCGGGGGATCGTACTGGTGGGCCCAGAGCAGCGCCATGTCGTCGTCGCGGCGGAACGGCGGCATGCCGGTCAGCATCTCCTGGACCACACACGCCAGGCTGTACACATCGCAGCGGCCGTCCACCGGTTTCCCCGAGATCTGTTCCGGCGCCACGTAGTCGAGCGTTCCGACGAACTGGCCGACCGTCGTCAGACCGGTCAGCGACAACGACTTCTTCGTCAGTCCGAAGTCCGTCAGATACACGTGCTCCGGATGGTCGCTGTCCGTGCCCTCGGCGACCAGGATGTTGCCCGGCTTCACGTCCCGGTGGACCAGGTCGTGGGCGTGCGCCGCGTCCAGCGCGGACGCCACCTGGACGGCGATTCGGCCCGCCGTCACCGGCTCCAGCGGGCCCTCGCGGTCGAGGAGTGCCCGCAGGTCGCGCCCGGCGACGTAGCGCATCGCGATGTACAGCACGCCTTCCGTCTCTCCCGCCTCGAAGACAGGCACGATGTGCGGATGGTCGATCGCGGCGGCCACCCGCGACTCGTGGGCGAACCGCTTGCGGAAGGTGTCGTTGCGGGCCAGCTCGGGCGCCAGCAGTTTCAGCGCCACGGTCCGGTCCAGCCGCAGGTCGCGTGCCCGGTACACGACCGCCATCCCGCCACGGCCGATCTCGGCCTCGACCGTGTAGCCGGCGATCTGCCTGCCGACCAGTCCCGACTCCCGGCCGACGGGCAGATCCGCGTTACGGGCGGCGCCGGCCATCAGCCCTCACCCGGCTGGTCCGCCCGGTCCACGACCCGGGTGGGGGGCGGTCCCGCCGGGCGCACCGACGGACCGTCGCCCTCGTCGAGGCGGGGGACCACCCGCGTCGGCTCGTGCCCGGCCTCCGCCACCGCGCCCTCGGGCGGGCTCGCGGCCGCCGAGGGGCGCGCCGAGGTGGCGTACGTGCTCAGCGCCGTACCGTCGCAGTACACCCAGCGCTCGTGCTCCGCGTCGTACAGCCAGAGCGACTCGCCGTCGACCACCATCCCCACCCGCAGTCCGTGCGTCCGCCGCCCGAACGTGCCCCCGTCGGCCCGGCCGGCCGCCAGCTCCTCCGCCGCCCGCCGGTAGCGGCCGAGCGACTCCTCCGCTCGGGCGATCAGCGGCCGGGGGTCGGCGGTCCTGGCGAGCTGCTGACGGGCCTCCGGCGGATCCACGGGTACGGAGACGAGGAGCCGCGCGTCGACCCAGGCGGTCCACCCGTTGGAGCACAGGACCTGGCCCCAGTCCCCGACACGGTCCGTGAGCTGCACGGGCAGGAAGGCGTCGAGCGGCACGGTGGGCAGGCCCGGATCGGGGGTCTCCCAGGTGGGCAGACCGTCGCGCGGCACGACATGGGTCGGACGGAAGTCCGGAATGCCGTCCGGTACCGGGGGAGTGACCGGGATGCCCATGGGCCGCCTGCTTTCACCGTTCCGGATATCGGATGCTTCATCCTGGATGTCTGTTCCAGGATCGTGGATCCCGAATCCTGGATGTCGGGTCGGAGGACATCGGCTACTTCCGCATGATCACCGGCTCCTGGCGCCGCAACAGCCGCGCCACGACGAACCCGAGGACGACACAGAGCACGACCAGCATCCCCATGTCGAAGAGCCAGGCGCTCGCCGTGTGCTCCATGAGCGGATCCGCCGTCTTGTCGCTCGGTGCGACCTTCCCGATGTCGATGGTCGCCCCCATCGCCGCGAACGCCCACCGCGACGGCACCAGCCACGCCAGCTGTTCGAGGACCGGCGTCCCCGTGACGGTCAGCAGCGCCCCGCAGAACACCACCTGCACGATGGCGAGGAGGACGAGCAGCGGCATCGTCACCTCCTCCTTGCGCACGAGGGCGGAGACGAACAGCCCGAGCATCATCGCCGTGAACGACAGCAGCGCGACCGCCAGCGTGATCTCCACGAGGGGCGGCATCAGCACGCCCTTGCCGTCCGGGACGTTCAGCGGCACCCCGATCAGCGCGACCAGTGTGAGGACCACCGCCTGGACGACCGTGATCAGACCCAGCACGACGACCTTCGACATGAGGTACGCGGAACGGCTCAGGCCGACGGCTCTCTCCCGTCGGTAGATCGTGCGTTCCTTCACCAGCTCCCGCACCGCGTTCGCCGCCCCCGTGAGCACGCCGCCGACGCACAGGATCAGCAGCACGTTCAGCGTCGACTCGGGGTTGAGACTGCCCTCCGACAGAGCCCGGGCCATCGCGCCCATCACGAAAGGCAGCGCGATCATGATGGCGATGAAGGTCCGGTCCGCGGCGAGGGCCGCGGCGTAGCGCCGGACGAGGGTGCGGAGCTGGGAACCCCAGCTCTGCGCCTTCTGCGGCGGACCGGGCTCCGGCGCGCCCTCCTCGTGCGGCAGCCCCGGCCGCTGCATCGCATCGGAGATGTACCGGCGATGGTGGCGCGACGAGCGGTACTGCTCGGCCCAGTCGCGGCCGCGGTCGGACTCGAAGGCCTCGAACGCCTCCGGCCACTGGGCGAAGCCGAAGAAGGCCAGCGACTCGTCCGGAGGCCCGTAGTACGCCACACGGCCGCCTGGCGCGAGTACGAGCAGCCGGTCGCAGACGTCCAGGCTCAGCACACTGTGCGTGACGACGATGACCGTACGGCCGTCGTCCGCGAGCCCGCGCAGCATGTGCATCACCGAGCGGTCCATGCCCGGGTCGAGTCCCGAGGTCGGTTCGTCCAGGAAGAGCAACGACGGCTTGGTGAGCAGTTCGAGCGCGACGCTGACCCTCTTGCGCTGCCCGCCCGAGAGGCTGTGGATGGGCTGATCCGCCCGCTCGACGAGGCCGAGTTCGCCGATCACCTCGTCGACCCGGGCCCGGCGCTCGCCGGCGGCCGTGTCCTCGGGGAAACGCAGCTCGGAGGCGTAGGTCAGGGCCCGTTTCACGGTGAGCTGGAGGTGGAGGATGTCGTCCTGCGGTACGAGACCGATGCGCTGGCGCAGCTCCGCGTAGTCCCGGTAGAGGTCCCGGCCGTCGTAGAGAACCGTGCCGTGGTCGGCCGGGCGCTGGCCGGTCAGGGCCCCGAGCAGCGTCGATTTGCCCGCCCCGGACGGCCCGACCACCGCGAGCAGGCACTTCTCCCCGACGGGGAACGACACGTCCTCCAGGAGTGTCTTGCGGCCCTGGTCGACCGTGACGGCCAGATCCTGCACGTCGAGGGAGACCTCGCCGGTGTCGGTGAACTCGACCAGCTGACCACCGATGAGGCAGAACGCGGAGTGCCCGATGCCGACGATGTCGTCCGGGGTGACGCGGGCCTCGGCGACGGGACGGCCGTTGAGGAAGGTGCCGTTGTGACTCCCGAGGTCCTGGATCCAGAACGTGCCGTCGCCGCGCGCCTTCAGTTCGGCGTGGTGCCGGGAGACGACCAGGTCGTCGACGACGAGATCGTTGTCGGGGGCTCGCCCGATCCGCACGGTGCGCGTCGGCAGTGGCCTTACGGACGTGGGCTGCCGGAAGGTGCCGGTCGCGGCCGGATGCGAGACGGAGGACGGTCGGGGCGGAGTCCGCGGCGGCGCGGGGGGCGGGGGCTCCGGGGCCGGTACGGGAGGGGGTGAGGGGGGCGTCTCCGGACCCGGTACGGGTGGCGGCGCCGGCGTCGCGGGGCCGGGCTCCCGAGCCGGGGCCTCGGGCGATCCGGCCGACGGGGCCTCCGCCGAGACGGGCTCCGCCGAGGGGGCTGCCGCGGCGGGTGCCTCGGGCTGGGGATCAGGCGGCGCGGGAGCCGCAGGCTCGACACGTACGGGCGCCGGTCCCGAATCCTCCGGCTCGGGTGTGGCACGTACGGGCGCCGGTCCCGAATCCTCCGGCTCGGGTGTGGCACGTACCGGCGCCGGCGCCGGTTTCTCGGGCTCGGGTGGGGCCGCCGGCCCGGCCCTCCCGGAGAGGACGGCACGTGGGCCGTCTCCGGGATGCCCGAACCGTATGACCGTTCCCGGACCGACCTCGCGCACGGCGATGCGGTGGCTGTCCGCGAACGTGCCGTTCGTACTGCCCTCGTCCGCGAGCGTCCAGTGGTCGCCGACGGCCCGCAGGACCGCGTGGTGCCAGGACGTTCGGTCGTCGTCGAGGACGATGTCACTGGTGGGGTCGCGCCCGATGCGGTAGACCCGGCTCGGACTCATCACGGTCGCGTCCCCTGCGATCTCGAGGACGAGCTCGGGTGCGGCGGGCGCGACGGGCCGCTCTCCCATGCGTGAATTTTATCTTCCGGGGCTGATCCGTGCCTGCGAGAGCCGCCGGTATCGTGGGCGCCTCCAGTGCGACCGAAGGAGCTCACCCCGTGCCGAAAGGTGTCACCAAACGCCGCCCCCGGACACGGGCGGCCCTGCTGAAGGCAGCTCTGGAGACCTTCGCCGAGCACGGCTTCCACGCCACCACGATCGAGCAGGTCTGTGAGCGGGCCGGCTACACCCGGGGCGCGTACTACTCGAACTTCGCCAGCAAGGAAGAGCTCTTCCTCGCCCTCTTCGACGAGCACAGCGAACGGACCCTGCGACGGCTCGCGGAGGCCGTCGACGACCTCGCCGACGAGGACTACACCCTGGAGCGGCTCGCCGAACTCGCCTCCCGTATCGAGCCGGACGAGCGCGACTGGTACCTCGTCACCACCGAGTTCACCCTGCACGCCATCCGGGACCGGCAGGCGGCCTGGGTGCTCGCCCGGCACGACGCCCGGCTGCGGGCCGAGATCGCCCGGGGCCTGACGACCGTACTGCGCAGGGCGGGACGAGAACTGACCGTGGACGCGGACCGGTTCGCCCGGATGGTGATCGCCCTGCGCGAGGGCGGACTCGCGCAGAGCTACGTCGAGCCGGAGGAGCTGCCGCCGGGGAGCCTGGAGCGGGACTTCCTGGCCCCGCTGCTGGAGGCGTCGACACGGGAGATCGGCGTCGAGGAGTAGGGCCGGGGTCCGCGGTCCAGGCGCAGGTCAGGCGAAGAGGCCCGGGTCCGACGCGGTGATCCGGTCGCGCAGCGGGCGGGCCTGGAACCAGCCGGCCGGCCGCTCCCGGCCCGACCCCGGGCGATCAGCGCCGTCTCGCGGTCGATCGGCTGCGGCGGACCCGCGGCCATCGCCAACAGCTGGGCCTGGCACGAGCGTTCCATGGTGACGGACCACCAGACGGCCCTCGGCGACGGAACGGCCGACCGTGAGCAGCCCGTGGTCCTCGAGGACGCGGTGGACCTGCGCGTGGATGGCGAAGGGTGTCCGACGGGCGCGACCGGGTGCCCGGCGGGCGCGCCGCTGCCTGAGGCCCCGGCCGTACGGGACGACCCGCACCACCCTCACGGGACCCCGTGGCCGTCCGGGGACGGCGCGGCCGGCCGCATCCACCGCCGCCCCCGGACGGTCACCCCCGTGCCCCCTCCCCGATTGCGATCGACGGCCCGGCGCGGGAGGGTTCCTGTTGGGACGGACGGGCAGGAGGAGACACATGGCCATCGCCACCGTGAATCCCGCCACGGGCGAGACACTGCGTACGTACGACGCGCACGGGCACGACGAGGTCGAGCGGCGGATCGACGCCGCGCACGAGACCTTCCGGCAGTACCGCACCACCTCCTTCGCCGAGCGCGCCCGCCTCATGCGCCGTGCCGCCGATCTCCTCGACGAGGACGCCGAGGACGTCGCCCGCACGATGACCACCGAGATGGGCAAGACGATCACGGCCGCGCGCGCCGAGGCCGCCAAGTGCGCCAAGGCCATGCGCTGGTACGCCGACCACGCCGAGTCGCTGCTCGCCGACGAGCACCCCGCCCCGGGAGACGTCCGGGACTCGGGCGCCGACACCGCCCGTGTCCACTACCGCCCCCTCGGTACGGTGCTCGCGGTGATGCCCTGGAACTTCCCCCTCTGGCAGGTCATCCGGTTCGCCGCGCCCGCCCTCATGGCGGGCAACACCGGTCTCCTCAAGCACGCCTCCAACGTGCCCAGGACCGCCCTCTATCTGGGTGACCTCTTCCGCCGCGCCGGCTTCCCCGAAGGCTGCTTCCAGACCCTCCTCATCGGCTCCGGCGCGGTCGAGTCCGTCCTGCGCGACCGCCGGGTCGTCGCCGCCACCCTCACCGGCAGCGAGCCCGCCGGGCGCTCGGTCGCCGCCATCGCGGGCGACGAGGTCAAGAAGACGGTCCTGGAACTGGGCGGAAGCGACCCGTACATCGTGATGCCCTCGGCCGACGTGCCGCGCGCCGTCAAGACCGCCGTCACCGCCCGCGTCCAGAACAACGGCCAGTCCTGCATCGCGGCCAAGCGCTTCATCGTCCACGGCGACGTCTACGACGACTTCGCCGAACGCTTCACCGCCGCCATGACCGCGCTGACCGTCGGAGACCCCCTCGACGAGTCCACCGACGTCGGCCCGATCGCCACCGAGCAGGGCCGCGCCGACCTGGAGGAACTCGTCGAGGACGCCGTACGGAAGGGTGCCACGGTACTCTGCGGCGGGTCGCGTCCCGAGGAGTTCCCGCGCGGCTGGTTCTACCGGCCGACCGTGCTGACCGACATCACCCCCGAGATGCGCATCCACCAGGAGGAGGCCTTCGGCCCGGTCGCCACGCTCTACCCGGTGAGCGACATCGAAGAGGCCGTGGCCGTCGCCAACGACTCGCCGTTCGGGCTCAGTTCGAACGTGTGGACCCGTAACGACGCGGACATCGCCTTCTTCGTACGAGACCTGGAGGCGGGCGGCGTCTTCGTCAACGGAATGACGGCCTCCCACCCGGCGCTCCCGTTCGGCGGCGTGAAGCTCTCCGGCTACGGCCGCGAGCTCTCCGGCCACGGCATCCGCGAGTTCTGCAACGCGACCACGGTCTGGCAGCGGGCCTGACCGGCTCCCGATGCCGCGCGGGACCGGTCCCTACCGGTCCCGCGTCCACGCCAACAGCTCTTCCGTGGACCAGGTGTTGATCACGCGCTCCGTCGGCACCCCGCACTCCTCCGCCCGCGCGCACCCGAAGATCTGCCACTCCAGCTGACCCGGCGCGTGCGCGTCCGTGTCCACCGCGAACCGGACGCCCGCCGCCACCGCCTGCCGCAGCAGCCGGCGCGGGGGATCGAGCCGCTCCGGGCGGCTGTTGATCTCCACCGCGGTCCCCGACTCGACACAGGCCGCGAAGACCCGCTCCGCGTCGAAGACCGACTCGGGCCGCAGCCGCCCCCCGCTGACCAACCGCCCGGTGCAGTGCCCGAGGACGTCCATCAGCGGATTGCGTACCGCCTTCTCCATCCGCCGCGTCATCGCCGGCGCGTCCATCCGCAGCTTGGAGTGCACCGAGCCGACCACCACGTCCAGCCGGTCGAGCAGCTCCGGCTCCTGGTCCAGCGAACCGTCCTCCAGGATGTCGCACTCGATCCCGGTCAGCAGCCGGAACGGTGCCCACTCCTCGTTCAGCCGCTCCACCACGTCCAGTTGCTCGCGCAGCCGCTCGGGGGAGAGACCGCGGGCCACCTTCAGGCTGGGAGAGTGGTCCGTCAGGACCGCCCACTCGTGCCCGATCCGCGCCGCCGTACGGCCCATGTCCTCGATCGGGCTGCCCCCGTCGGACCACTCCGAGTGCAGATGGCAGTCGCCCCGCAGCGCGGCCCTGAGGGTCTCGCCGCCGACGGCCTCCGGCACGGGGATCTCGGCCTCCAGCCGCTCCAGATACTCCGGAATCCGTCCGTCCAGCGCCTCCCGGACCACCGCCGCCGTCTTGGGTCCGATGCCCTTGACCGACTCCAGCGTCCCGGCCGCCGCGCGCTGTCGTGCCTCGTCGCCCCCCATGGCCGCGACGGCGGCGGACGCGGTACGGAACGCCCGTACGCGGTACGTCGGCGCCTGCGAGCGTTCCAGGAGGAAGGCGATCCGGTCCAGCGCCGCCACGGGGTCCATCACCGCTCCTCACTCATCCTCGGGCGGACGGCGCGGGCGCGACCTGCGCGTGCACCGGGCCGATCTCGCACCACACCGCCTTGCCCTCGCCGCGCGGCTCCACGCCCCACCGCGAGGCGAGCGCGTCGAGCAGCATCAGTCCGCGCCCCGAGGTCGCCGCCTCGCCCGGCGTCCGTCTGCGGGGCCAGGCACTCGACCGGTCCTGCACCGACAGCCGTACCCGACGGACCGGTTCCGGCAGCACCTCCAGCGTGAGCACCGCGCCGCCCTCGGTGTGCAGCAGCACGTTGACGAGCAGTTCACCCGTCAACAGCTCAGCGTCGTCGGCCAGTTCGGCCATGTTCCAGTCCCGCAGCGCCTGGCCCACCGCCGCCCGCGCGTCCGAGAGGCCCTGCGGATCCGCCTGGTGGATGTACTGGTGGATGCGCGGCGCCCGAGGCGTGCCGGGGTCCGGGCTGCGTCGCAGCACCAGCAGTGCCACGTCGTCACCCGCGCCCCACCGCTCCCACAGCTGCTCCGACAGATGGTCCGCGAGCGCCTCCGCCTGCGGCGGTCCGCTGCTCATCGCCGACGACAGCGCCTCAAGCCCGGACTGGATGTCCGAGCCCGGCTGTTCGACGAGACCGTCCGTGCACAGCACCAGCGTCTCGCCCGGCACGAGGTCGAGCCGGGTCTCGGGGAACTCCTCCTCCCCGAACACGGTCGCCAGGCCCAGCGGCAGCCCGCCCCGGAGCTTCGGCTGCCCGACCCGGCCGTCCGTGTGCCGGATCAGCGGCCCCAGATGGCCGGCGCGCACCGCGCGCACGGTCCCGGTACCCAGGTCGACCTGGGCGTAGGTACAGGTCGCGAACCGGTTGGTGTCCAGCTCGGCGAGGAAGCGGGAGGCCCGCGCCAGTACGGTCGAGGGCGCGTGGCCCTCACCCGCGTACGCCCGCAGCGCGATCCGCAACTGGCCCATGATCGCGGCCGCGTGCGTGTCGTGGCCCTGGACGTCACCGACGACGATCCCGACCCGGCTCCGGGGCAGCGCGATCACGTCGTACCAGTCGCCGCCGACCTGCCGGCCGCTCCAGGCCGCGTGGTAGCGGACCGCGATCTCGCCGCCGGAGATCGCCGGGATGCGACGCGGCAGCATCGTCTCCTGCAGCCCGGTCGCCAGCTCCCGCTCCTCGTCGAAGAGGATGGCGCGCTGCAGGGACTGGGCGACGATCGCGGCGAGCCCCAGCAGCAGATTGCGTTCGTCCGCGTTGAACGCGGAGCGGCGCCGGTAGAACAGTGCCATCCCGCCGAGCGAACGCGCCTGTGCGACGAGCGGCAGATAGCAGGCCGACTTGAACCTCAGCCGTTCGACGTACGGCGCGAGGACGGGGAAGTCACGCCCGATGGTGGGGAACGAGGGTACGAACCGCGGCCGTCCGCTCAGCACCGTCTCGGCGAGCGGCAGTCCCCGGTCGAGCCGGCGCGAGCGGAAGTCGTTCAGCGCGTCCAGGGACTCCCCACTGAGCGCGATGAGGTTGAGCGAGCCGTTCTCCACCAGGCCGAGCGCGAGCCCGTCCGCGCCGAGCCGGGCGAGCCCGCCGGGCCCGGTCATGGCCGCCGTCACGTCGTCCACCGTCACGGCCCGCGACAGCGCGTGCGTGGTCCGCTCGACGATGCTCGTCTGGACCTCACGGCGCTTCTCCAGGTCAAGCACGAATTCGGAGTGCGCGACCTCGGTGGTGGTGTCCCGCACGATCCCCACGATGCGGTGCGCCATGCCGTCGGACGTCCGCAGAATCCGCGCCTGCACGTGCGTCCACTGGGGTGCACCGTCCTCGTCCTCGGTCTGGAAGTGCGCGGAGTACGAGGTTTCCCCGCTGGTGATCGCGTGGCGGATCACCTGGCCGAGCCGGACTCGCTCCTCCTCGTCGAGGCGCTGGACGAGCGTGGCCGGGCGGCCGTCGAACCCGCCCGATTCCAGCCCGAAGACCAGCAGCCCGGCCTCGTCGACGTCGATGGTGCCCGTGTCGAGATCCCAGTCGAAGCTGCCGGTCCGGTTCATGGCGAGCCGCTCGGTGGGCCCGATCTCGCCACTGTGCGTGCGCCGGTCGTCATCGGTCATCCCCACCATTGTCGAACCCGTACCCCTCCGACGCCATGGCGGCGACACACCGCGTGCCGGAGTGGTGACCGAGGGGGGAGAAGCGCCCGGTGATCATCCCGTACCGCGTCGTCGGCCCTTGCCGGGCCCTGCTGCCCGACGGCCGGGAGGCCCCGCCCGGCGGCGCCAGGCCGAGGGCGCTGCTCATGGCGCCGGACGGTGCCGACGGGCGTGGCGTCCGGACGGGTGAGCTGATCGAGCTGATCCGGGAGGACGACCCGCACGGGGCCGGCGCCGCTGCGCTCCAGGCGCCGGCCGGGCGGCCGGCGCCGGGCGCTCGGGCGGGCGGCCGTGGTCTCGCTCGCCTGCGCCTGCCGGATCTGCTGCTGCTCCTGGACGACTGCGAGCACGGGGTGGGTGCGGCGGCGAAGCTGCTGGAGCAGGTGCCTGCGCGCTGCCCGGGGTGACGGTTCCGTTCCTGTTCGTCGGCGCGTTCAAGGGGTGCTCGGCAACACCCTCAAGGTCCGCGCCGACACGCCGCCGACACCCACCCGACGCGGCGACCGGTACCGGACCCGCACCGGGCTCGCGCCCGCGCGACGGCACGGCGGCCCGGCCCGGATGCGGTCCCGGGTACCGGACACGAGAATGGCCGGTACCGGAAGAACTCCTAGGAGGCGGCATGAACGCTGAGTCCGACAAGACATCTCCGGGGGACAGCCCGACGCCCGACCGCCTCTTGCATGCCGGGTCGGAGGGCGAATACACGGCGGAGGACCTCGTCCTCGCCTCAGGTCGTGACGTGAATCCGAAGAGCATCGCGTGGGCGGAGCGCCGCATGGCGGAGAAGGGACGCGCCTCCCTGGACGAGCTCTTGCCCTGACCCACGCCCAGAAGAATCCCGCGCCGCCCTCGGTCCGGCCTCATCCCCCACCGGGCCGAGGCGGCACCCGGTCTTCCCCACCCCAGCCTTGCCCCCGCGCCGTCCGGGACGGTCGTGGGGCTTCCCCATGTGTGGAACACGTTCTACCGTGGCCGCCGTCGCGCGCACGGTACCCAGGACGCCGCCACGGGAGGCCCCATGCACCTCGAGTACACGCCCGCCCAGCACCGCCTGCGCGAGGAGCTGCGCAGGTACTTCGCCGAGCTCGTGCCGGAGGACGTCCACGCGCGCTATGCCGACCCCGCCGCGCAGAAGCGGTTCTACCGCGAGACCTTGCGCAGGCTCGGCACCGACGGCTGGCTCGGCGTCGGGTGGCCCGTCGAGTACGGCGGGCGCGGGCTGAGCCCCATGGAACAGTTCATCTTCTTCGACGAGGCCGCCCAGGCCGGTGCCCCGCTGCCGCTGATGGCCCTGAACACCGTGGGTCCGACGATCATGCAGTTCGGGACGGACGAGCAGAAGGCGTACTTCCTGCCGAAGATCCTCTCGGGCGAGATCGACTTCGCCATCGGCTACAGCGAGCCGGACGCCGGCACGGACCTCGCCGCCCTCAGGACGCGGGCGGTCAGGGACGGTGACGAGTACATCGTCAACGGGCAGAAGATCTGGACGACGAACGGCGACACCGCGGACTGGGTCTGGCTCGCCGTGCGCACCGACCCCGACGCGCCCGCCCACAAGGGCATCACGATGCTCCTCGTACCGACGAGCGACCCCGGCTACTCCTGCACCCTCATCAACACACTCGCCTCGCACGACACCACGGCCAGCTACTACGAGAACATCCGCGTGCCCGTCACCCGTCGCGTCGGCGAGGAGAACAAGGGCTGGCGGCTCATCACCAACCAGCTCAACCACGAGCGCGTGACCCTAGCCGCCCACGGCACGATGGCGATCCGCGCCCTCCACGACGTCCAGCGCTGGGCCGCCGGCACCAAGCTCGCCGACGGCCGACGGGTCATCGACCTCGGCTGGGTCCGTCGGAGTCTCGCCCGTACGCACGCTCGGCTCGACGCGATGAAGCTCCTCAACTGGCAGATGGTGAACGCCGTCCAGCAGGGCACCCTCACCCCCCAGGACGCCTCCGCCGTCAAGGTCTACGGCTCCGAGGCCCGCCGCGACGCCTACGCCTGGCTCATGGAGATCGTGGGCGCAGCCGGGGCCCTGAAGGAGGGCTCGGCGGGCACGGTCCTCCACGGCGAACTCGAACGTGGCTACCGCTCGGCCGTCATCTTCACCTTCGGCGGCGGCAACAACGAGATCCAGCGCGAGATCATCTCCTGGATAGGCCTCGGCATGCCCCGCGTCCGCCGCTGACCGGGGTCGCCGCTGACCGCGGTCGCCCCGTTGCCGGGTGCCCCAGGGAACAGCCCGATCGCGGCCGCGCGGTCCGGTGCGCCCGGGCGCGGGTGCTTTTCGGATGAAACGTGGGCGCGGACCGCGTAGGGGTGGCGGTGGGGCGGGTAGGCCGGTACTTCGAGTGCCGCAGTCCCCCACCGAGAAGAGCCCCGTACGTGCCGCTCGACGCCCCCCTCCCCGCGGATCTGCGGCAATGGGTCACGCACCGGTTGCCCGGGCTCGCCCATGTCCTGGACGTCTCCTGGTCCCGCGGGGACTCCAGGGTCTGGCGCGTGGACTCCGGCACGGCGGCGGCGTACGTGAAGCTGAGCCCGAGCCCGGAGAACTTCGCGCGCGAGGTGCGCGGCTACGACCATGCGGCCCACTCGCTCGCCACGGGGGAGGCCCCTCGGCTCCTGGCCTGCGATCCGGGCCTGCGGGCCATCCTGAGTTCACCGCTCACCGGCCGCGTCGTCAGGGGCCTCCCGCTGACGGCCGCCGAGGAGACCCGCGTCCACGAACTCGCAGGCCGGCTGCTCCGACGGTGGCACGATCATCCGGTGCCGAGGACGGGCCGGGAACGTACGGACATCCTGGCCGCGGTGGCCCGGCAGGCGGACGAGGCCGCGGCCTGTCTGGAGCGCACCGCCGACCACCTCACCGACGCCCAGCGCGCCCTCGTCCAGCGGGTGGGCGACGAGCTGCCCAGACTGGCCGAGGACCTCCCGATCGTCTTCCGGCACGGCGACTACTCGACCCGTAACTGGCTCTGGGACGCCCGGCGCGGCACCCACAGCCTGATCGACTTCGAGAAGTCCGCCCACGGCATCGCCGTCGAGGACCTCGTGTGGCTGTGCTGCGCGGCCTGGCCGCCACGCCCGGAGCTCGCGCCGGCGTTCCTCGGCGGATACGGGCGCGGGCTCTCCGACACCGAGCGGCGTGCCCTGCCCCTCTTCACCGCACGTCTGGGCGTCTCCTACCTCGACGCGGGCATCGCACAGCGGGAACCGGGCCTCGCGGACCGCGGCCGGACCATCCTCACGCGCATGGTCCACGCCACCGCCTGACGACGCTCCAGGGACGTACCCTGTCCACGCCGATGCGCAGATGGCGCGGGCCGCGCGGTACCGCGTTGTGACGGTACGGCGGCGGGTCCATCAGGAGCCGCGGGTGGTCGAGACGGCGGGCCGGCGTGGAGAGCGCGATCTGGGCCTCCAGCCGGGCCAGCGGCGCACCGAAGCAGGAGTGGATGCCGCTGCCCAGGCCGAGATGCCGGATGTCCTCGCGGTCCGGGTCGAAGCGGTCGGGGTCCTCGAAGCGCTCCGGATCTCCCCCGGACCAGCATGGGAGTCGCGGCGGGCCCGCGCTCGCCGAGGGCCGCCCTGCGGTGCCGCCGAAGGAGTGGCCCGGGGCGGGGCCGCGCCCCCCGAAGCCTCGGCGACCCGCCGTAGGGCGGCCCGAACGGTGCACGGCAGACTGTGCGGTTCACCGCGTGAACGGAGCCTCCCATGACGGACGTACCCGACCTTCCCCAGCCGGCCGACCCCGCCGACCCGACCGCCGGAGGTGCGCCCGTCCACCCGCCGTACCCGGTGCGGACGAAGCGGCTCAGTCTGCGGCCCGTGCGCATGGACGACATCGAGGCCATCCACGCCCACCGCTCGCTGCCCGAGGTGGCGCTCTATCTGCCGCACGAGCCGCACACGCGGGAGGTGACCGCCGAGGTCGTCGAGCGTGTCATCGCGGGGGAGTCGCTCGCCGAGCCCGGTGACTGGTTCGACCTGGCCGTGGAGGACGAGTCCGGCCGGGTCGTGGGCGAGGTGCTGCTCCGCCGTGAGCCCGACGAGCCGGACACCGGGCAGGTGGGGTTCGCCTTCCACCCGGACGTGCACGGCACCGGTATCCCCACCGAGGCCGTCGCCGCCGCGCTCATGCGCCGTATCGGCATGCGGCACGAGTCCGTCCTCCGCGACGCCAGCTTCCTCAAGAACGAATGGTGCAGCGACTCGGTGTTCGCCGCCCTCGCCCGCGAGTGGCGCAGGACCCCGGAGCGATCCACGGACGAGCGTGCCGTCGACACGGCGCTCACCGTCTTCCTCTCCGCCTTCACCCGCCGCTGCGGAGAGCCGGTCAGCCTGGACGCGGCCCGTGCGGTGCTCGCGCCGGAAGCCGTGATCGCGTACGTGGCGGCGGACGGGAAGGTCACCCGGATGGATGTCGATGAGTTTCTGGTGCCTCGTCAGGAATATCTGAACGGAACGGAGTTGACCGACTTCGAGGAGTTCGAGGTCCAGTTCTCCACCGTCGTCGCCGGCGATCGCGCCCTGCGGACCTCGCTCTACTACAAGCACGGCATCCGCGGCGGTGTCCCCTTCTCGGCGTGGGGACGCAAGCACACCCAGGTGAAGCGGGCCGCCGGCGAGTGGCTGATCGACTCCGTGACCTGGACGGACGACCCCGAGGTCCGGGGCTGAGAAGAACGACGACGTCCGGCCACGGCTCGCCGCGGGCGAGGACGCCCGCACGGTCGACGCCTTCCTGCGCCGTCCACCCGCCATACCCGCCCTCGTACCGGCGCGCGAGATCATCTGGCGGCGCGTGGCATCACTCGCGTACGACTCCCTGCCCCACTACGCCCACGAGCTCTACGGCAGGGTCGCGCCGCCGGCCGGCACCGTCACGTACCGGCTCACTGCCGCGGCCAGTCTGCTGCGCTCCGTGCCGGCCGGGCTCCGCCGGCGGCTGCCGCCAGGTCACATCTTGAAGGCGATGGCCCGGCTGGGCCCCGAAGCGCGCCCCGCGCCGTACACACTCAGGCACAAGGCGGCCATACTGGACCCGCCGGGGAGGGCGCGGAACATCAACGGGGGCGACAGCACGCGATGGCGGACACCAGGCTGATCCAGGGCCGGTACCGGCTGCACGACGTGATCGGGCGGGGCGGTATGGGTGAGGTGTGGCGTGCCACCGACGAGTCGCTCGGCCGCGGGGTCGCGGTCAAGTGCCTCAAGCCGCTGGGACCGCAGCGGGATCCCGCCTTCATGAGGGTGCTGCGCGAACGGTTCCGGCGAGAGGCCCGGGTCGCGGCCTCCCTCCAGCACCGCGGTGTCACCGTCGTCCACGACTTCGGTGAGTACGACGGGGTGCTCTTCCTCGTCATGGAGCTGCTGGAGGGACACAACCTCAGCCAGCTCCTGGAGGAGAACAAGCAGCACCCGCTGCCGGTCCACGACGTCGTGGACATCGCGGAACAGGTCGCCGACGCCCTCGCCTACACCCACCGCCAGGGCATTGTCCACCGCGATCTCAAGCCCGCCAACATCATGCGGCTCGGCGACGGGGCCGTGAAGATCTGCGACTTCGGGATAGCGCGCCTGGGCGCCGACATCGGCTTCACCTCCAGGCTCACCGGCACGGGCATCGCCATGGGCACGCCGCACTACATGTCGCCGGAGCAGATCAGCGGCGGCGAGATGGACCACCGCAGCGACCTGTACTCGCTCGGGTGCGTGCTGTACGAGATCGCCACCGGTGCCCCGCCCTTCGACCTGGAGGACTCCTGGGCCGTCCTCGTCGGCCATCGGGACACCCCGCCCGAACCGCTGCGGACGCACCGCGCGGAGCTGCCCGACTACCTGGACCGGATCGTCCTCGATCTGCTCGCGAAGACGCCGGACGGGCGGCCCATGGACGCGAGCGACCTGCGCCGCAGGATCGTCACCGCCCGTACGGGCCCGGGCCCGGTTGTGCGGTTCGCGCCGACGCCCGTCGGGGCGCCCGAGCCGGCACCGGGCCCGCTTCCCGCCTGGGCCAGGGGAATGACCACCGGGCACCGCGTCACCGCCGGCTCCCTCGCGCTGCGGACCATGGCGTTCGACCCGGCCGCAGACCTCACGGGGGAGTGGACGACCGCGTCGCCGGTGCCGCCCGAGCGGACCGCCGAACGGCCCGCTCCACCGCCGGAACTCCTCGCCGTGCTCGCCAGTCGGCACAAGGCGGGGCTCAGCCTCGGCCGGCTCGGCCGCTGGCACGAGGCGGAGGGCGTGCACCGGTCCGTCGTCGAGGACCGTCGCCGCGTCCTCGGACCCGACCACCCCGACACGCTCACCAGCGGGTACGAACTCGGGTTCACGCTCAGCAGGCTCGCCCGGCCGGCCGACGCCCTGCGCGAGTTCGGCCGGGTGGCCGAGGCGCGCGAGCGCGTCCTCGGCGCGGACCACCCCGACACCCTGGCCGCGCGCCAGGAGACGGCGTACGTCCTGGGCCGCCTCGGACGCCACGTCGAGGCGCACGAGGTCTACGCGGGGGTGCTCGCCTCGCGTGAACGCACCATGGGCCCGGAGCACCCCGACACCCTGCGCTGCCGCCACAACCTGGCGTTCAACCTGGGTCGGCTGGGGCGGCTCGAGGAGTCGTACCGGATGGCCGCGGAGGTGGCCGTGGCGCGTGCCCGGCTGCTCGGTGACGAGCATCCCGACACGCTGGTGACCCGGTACGAAGTGGCTTACGACCTCGGTCGGCTGGGACGCTGGGCGGAGGCGCTCACCGCCTACCGCGAGGTCGCCGCGGCACGGGGCACCGTGCTCGGGCCGGACCACCCCGACACGCTCGCCGCCCACTACGAGGTGGGTATCTGTCTGGGCCGGCTCGGCCGGAGCGGCGAGGCGCTGGGCGTCTACCGCGACCTTGTCGACGCCCGCACGCGGGCCCTCGGCCCCGACGACCCCGAGACGCTGCGCGCCCGCCACGGCCTCGGCGTCAACCTCGGGCGTCTCTCCCGGTGGGAGGAGGCCGTGGAGGAGGCCCGCGACGTGTGGTCGATCCGCGAGCGCGTTCTCGGCGAGGACCACCCGGACACGCTCGTCAGCCGGCGCGAGATCGCCGTGGGCCTCGGCTGGCTCGCCCGCTGGGAGGACGCCCTCGCGGTGTACCGACACGTCGCCCGGGCACGCGCACGTGCGCTCGGCGACGACCACCCCGACACCCTCTCCAGCCGCCACGACGAGGCCGACTGCCTCGAACGCCTCGGCCGCCAAACGGAGGCCGTCGAGCTGTACCGCCAGGTCGCCTCCCCCCGAGACGGCGAAGGCGTCGCAGCCGCCCCGGAGAACAGGCCCGCCCACTAGCTTGACTCTGTCGGTGATCTTGAAGTGGCGGTCAGTTGCCGGTCGTTCGCCAT
>NZ_JBHUYJ010000053.1:30311-52311 GCF_042668715.1 Streptomyces sp. NPDC057271 | reverse complement strand
TGGGAGCGAAACCCCGCTCACTGCCCCGCTCCGCAGGGGTTTCGTTTCCTCCCCCACCTGAAGGTGGGCGTATCCACGAAAGGACTCAGATGAAGGCGACGGGGGCGGGAGCACATGACGGCTGAGCGGGCACAGAGGTGGGAATCGACCCTCGACGCGGTCGTGGTGTACGCCCAGGGCGCGCTCTGCCGGCGCCTGGCGCGGGGCGGAGTGCCGGCCGACGGCCGGGTGCGGGTGACGGGACTGCCCCGCTCGCTCGACCCGGGATCGCTACGGGCCCGGGTACTGGGCACCTCCGGGGTGCGCGTGACGGAGGCCCGGGTGGAGGTCGAGGCCGAGCCGCTCGGCGCGGGTGCCACGGGCGGAGCGGTCGACGAGTTGCGGCGCGAGGTGGAGCGGCTGAGCGACGCGTACGCGGCTGCCCGGGCCCGCCGGGACCGCCAACTGGGCCTGATCGAGGAGGTCAAGGCCCTCCAGCCGGTCCCGCCCGCCCGCAAGCGCGACGACCCGCACCGCCGTACTCCGGCCGACGCGTGGCTGGACCTCGCCGACTTCGTCGACGACCGGCTGACGGGACTGCACAGCCGCCTCGCCGAGCTGGAGGCGGCGCTGCGCGATGTCGAGCACGAACTCGACGTCGCGCACGACAGACACTCCCGCGCCTCCACCGCCGCGTCGGCCGCGTACGTGGAGACGACCGTGTCCGCGGTACTGAGCCTCGACACAGCCGGCTCCGAACACGCCGAGGCCGGCTCCCGGGCGGACGTGGAGGTGGAGCTGGAGTACGGGGTTCCGGGCGCCGTCTGGGTACCGACGTACCGGCTCACACACCGTCAGGGCGACGGCGGCGGACGGCTGGTGCTGCGCGCCTCGGTCGCGCAGCGGACCGGCGAGGACTGGACCGGCGTACGCGTCGCTCTGGCCACGGCCGATCTCCGCCGTCGCACCGACCTGCCGAAGCTCCGCTCCCTCCGCATCGGGCGCCGTCAGACGGCGCCCGCGCCCTCCGGCTGGCGCGAGCCCCCGGCGGGGCTCGCGGATCTGTTCGCCGGGTACCAAGCGGCCGGCCCCCGCCCCGCCCCGCCCGCCGCCTCCGCGGCCGCAGCGGGCGGTGCCGTGTCCGTCTCCGTTCCGCCCCCGCCTCCCCCGGCGCCCGCCGCGCAGGGCTACGGCGCACAGCCGCCGGGGGCACTCCCGGTGCCCGGTGGCGCGTACGGGTCCTCCCCGGAGACCCTGAGTGTCGGGATGCCCGCCCCCGCTCAGCCGGGCGGGCCGCCACCGACCGCCCGGTCGCGTACGGGCGGCGGGTTCGGCGGCGCCCCGGTGCCTCCCCCCGTGGCGTCCGCCGCACCCATGGCACCCGTCGCACCCGGTGCGGCCGCGCCACCACGCCCCGCTCCGCCGGCACCGGTGGCCGGTCCACCGCAGCCGAGCGGCGCGGAGCTCGACTACGCCGCACTCGTCCTGTGCGGCCCGGAGGAGCACACCAGTCGCAGGGGCAGGCTGTTCCCCGACTCCTCCTTCGACCCGCTGGCCGCCGAGTACCGTCGCCGGGCCGAGGCGGTGGCCGCGCTGCCGCTGCCGGGGCACGCCGTGCGCCCCCGTGTGTCGGCGGGCTCCTTCGACCACCGTTTCGACGCCACCGCCCGTGCCGACATCCCCTCGGACGGCACCTGGCACACCGTCACCGTCGGCGAGATCCCGGTCGGTCTGCGTACCGAGTACCTCTGTGTGCCGTCCGTCGAGCAGACCGTGTACGGGACGCTGGTGCTCTCCAACGCCACCGACCAGGCCCTTCTGGCCGGGCCGGTGGAGGTGACCGTCGACGACGAGTTCCGGCTGACCGCCGCCCTGCCCACGCTCGCCCCCGGCGGTGTCCGCCGGGTGGGACTCGGGCCTGCCGAGGGCATCCGGGTCACCCGTCGTACGAGCCTGCAGGAGTCGACCTCCGGCCTGCGCAACAACACCACCGTGCTCGCCCACCGCGTCCACGTGGAGCTGGCCAACCGGCTCGCGCGGCCGGTCACCGTCGAGATCCGCGAGCGGGTGCCGGTGACCTCGGAGACCGACGTACGGATCGAGGAACGGGGCGACTGGACGACACCCGGAGAGGACACCGGGCCGGACCGCCACACACCGGGCACCCGCGTCTGGCGGGTGGACCTGCCGGCGGGCGCCACCGCCGCCCTCGACGGCGGCTACGAGATCCGCATCCCGACCGGCAAGGCCCTGGCCGGCGGCAACCGCAGGAGCTGACCCATCGTGTCCACGGCCCCGAAGCCGATCGCGCCGCGCGCGAACTCCGTCCCCACGAGCGCCGTCCCCGCGACCGCCCTCGCCCCGATCGCCCTCCCCGTCACCGCCGTCACCTGCCTCGAAGACCGCGCCCACGTCGAGCGCACCGCCGTGCTCGACCTGGAGGCCGGAGTCCAGCGCCTGCGTCTCGGGCCGGTCAGCGCGCTCGCCGTCGACCGGACCCTCCACGCCGAGCTGACCGCCGACCACCCCGCGAGCGTGCTCGACGTACGGATGGTCCGCAGCTGGACGCCGCGCGCCCCGCTGCCGTCGGCCGAGGACGACTCCGCCCTGCGCCACCATGTCCACGCCCTCGAAGCGGAGCGGCTCACGCTCGGGCAGCGCCGCGAACGGTTGCACGCCCGCCTCGGCCTGCTCGGCCGACTCGCCACCGATCTGCTCCGGGACATCGGTGAGGGCGCGGGCTCCGGGGAGACCGAACGGGACCGCTGGACGCGCGAACTGGACCGGGTGGACGCCGAACGCGACACGCACGGCGAGGAACTCCGCGTCGTCGACGCCCGGTTGGCCGATCTCGCCGCCGAACTGGGCGAGGCCCAGCGGGCCATGAACCTCTCCGAGGAGGAGCCCGCCGAGCTGGTCGGCCATGTCGAGCTGACCGTGGAGGCCGCCGCCGCGGGGCCTGCCGGACTCCGGCTGAGCCACCTCACCCCGTGCGCGCTGTGGCGGCCCGCGTACCGTGCCGTGCTCGACGGGGACTCCCTGACGCTGGAGACCGACGCGATGGTCTGGCAGCGCACCGGCGAGGACTGGACGGACGTACGGCTGACGCTGTCGACGGCCCGATCGGCACTGGCCACCGAGCCGCCGCGGCTCGGCGAGGACCGGCTCACCCTCACGGACCGCTCCCCGGCGGAGCGCCGTACGGTCGACGTGGAGCTGCGCGAGGAGGAGATCGGCGACCTCGGACCGGCGGCCGAGGTGCTCGGTCTGCCCGGGGTCGACGACGGCGGCGAGGCCCGGGTCCTGCGCGCCCCGTCGCCGGTGTCGGTGCCCGGCGACGGCCGCGCCCACCGTGTGCCGCTCTCGGCGTTCACGACGGCCGCGCGCCGTGAGTACGCCTGCTCCCCCGAGCTGTCTCCGCTGGTCACGCAGGTGGTGCGGTGCGAGAACCGCTCCGGCCACGTGCTGCTCGCCGGGCCTGTGGACCTGGTCCGCGGCGGGGGGTTCAGCGGGCGCGGAACGCTGGACTTCACGGCGGTCGGCGCCCCGGTGGAGCTGGCGTTCGGCAGCGGTGACGACTACCGGGTGGTGCGGCGGTCGGAGGAGACCCGGGAGACCACCGGGATCTCCCAGCGGACCGTGGTCACCCGCACGGTGCGCCTGCACCTGTCCCGGTTCTCGGCCCCCGGCGAGCAGGGCGAGCACGTGGTCGCCCTGCGTGAACGGCTCCCGGTCTCCGAGGTCTCGGCGGTGGAGGTACGCCTCCACAAGGACGCCTGCTCCCCGCCGCCCGACGCGGTCGACGCCGAGGGCATCGCCCGCTGGGACGTCCCGCTCCCGCCCGGCGGCCGCCGCACGATCACGCTGGTCTACGAACTGTCGGCGAGCGCGAAGGTCACGGGACTCTGACCGGGGAGCGCTGAGCACCGGCCCTGGGCCGCCTGAGCTGTCCCGCGGCGGCTCATGACGTGTGTCGCGCCACGTCCTGACCGGCATGGAGCGTGGGCGGGGCCGTGCGGAGCGCTCCCCGGTGGGCCGGACGGCGGATCGGCGCGATCATGGAGGTCAGGGAAGCCGACGCGAGGAAGTGACGATCATGGACGAATCCCGGTCCTCCTACCCTCCGGTCACGGTGACGGCCCAGCTGGACACCCCGCTGTCGCGCTGGTTGTGGCTGGTCAAGTGGGTCCTGGTGATCCCGCACTGGATCGTGCTGGTCTTCCTCTGGATCGCCTTCCTGATCGTGACCGTGATCGCGTTCTTCGCGATCCTGTTCACCGAGCGCTATCCGCGGCCCCTGTTCGACTTCAATCTGGGGGTGCTGCGCTGGTCCTGGCGGGTGTCGTTCTACTCGTACAGCGCCCTGGCCACCGACCGATACCCACCCTTCAGCCTGGGCCCCGAGCCCGGCTACCCGGCACGCCTGGACATCGCGTACCCGGAGCGCCTCTCGCGCGGGCTGGTCCTCGTCAAGTGGTGGCTCCTCGCCATCCCCCAGTACCTGGTGATCGCCTTCTTCGCCGGCGGGATGCGAGCAGGCTGGTGGAGCGGCGGCCTGACCACCCTGCTGACCCTGATCGCGGCCGTCGCCCTCGCCTTCACCGGCCGGTACCCGCGGGACCTGTTCGTCCTGGTGGTCGGCCTGAACCGCTGGGTCCTGCGGGTGGCGGCCTACGCCTGCCTGATGACGGACGCCTACCCGCCGTTCCGCCTGGACCAGGGAGGCGAGGAGACCCCGGCCAAGCCCTGGCCCGTCGAGGACCGCTGACTCACGGGACCGGGTCACGACTGTCCCGCTGCCGGCATCGGCCCCCGTGCCCCCGTGCCCCCGGGGTCCGCGCGGTCACAGCCGGGCCTCGGCTCCGCGCGCCCGTGCGGGACGCCCGGGGCCGTCGGCCCGGAGGGCCCGCGGCAGCGGCGTCCGGTGGCATCCGTCCCGGCCCTTCCGCAGACTTTCCGTATGAGGGCCGATGCCGAGGCTTTCCTCCGACGACTCGCCCGGGAGTTCAGACCACGGGCGGACCGCTCGGTCGATGTGATCCTGACACGGCTCCAGGAGGAGCTTCCCGAGCTGTGGAAGCACGAGGACCTGGCCGCCATAACGCTCAGCGAGACGGCCGCGCACGTCATGACCTTCCTCGACGCCCTCGAGAACGGCCTGGACGCCACCGAGGCCGAGCCACCACGCGAGGGCCTCGAACTCGCCCGGACCTTCGCCCGGCGCGGACTCTCGCTCAGCACGCTGCTGCGCGCCTACCGGATCGGCCACATGAGCGTGCTCCAGCAGCTCCAGGCGGAGGCGCTCCGGCTGACGAGGGACGCGGAGCTGGTCAACGCCGCCACGATCAGGATGACCGGGACGGCTTTCGCGTACGTCGACCGGGGCTCGGAGCAGGTGGTCACCGCGTACCAGGAGGAGCACGACCGGCGGCTGCGGCGGCACCTCGCCCTGGCGGCGGAGGCGAGCCTGCGGATCGGGAGCACCCTCGACATGGCCCGTACGGCAGAGGAGTTGGCCGAAGTCGGCACCGAGGACTTCGCCGACCTGGTCACCGTCGATCTGCTGGAGCCGGCCCTGCAGGAGGACACTCCACCCCACCCGGAAAGGGAGGATCCGATCCTGCGTCGAGTGGCCCAACACCCCCCTGAGTACCGGTCGTTCACCGTCCGCATCGGACGGACGCACCACTTCCCGCCGGCTTCCGGGCCGGCGCGCGTGCTGGCCACGGGAACGCCCGCCCTGTGTGAGGTGAAGGACACGTCGAGGTGGTGGACTCCGGAGGCGGGAGGCGACACCGACTTCCCCTCGGTCCTGCTGCTCCCGCTCCAGGCGCGCGGGAGCGTCCTGGGCCTCGTCCAGTTCTTCCGCGGTCCCGACGCGGCCCGGTTCGGCGAGGACGACCTGCATCTCGCCCAGGAGATCGCCGCCCGCGCGGCGGTGTCGATCGACAACGCCCGCCAGTACACGCACGAACACCTGACGGCGCTCACCCTCCAGCGCAGTCTGCTCCCCCGGCACACGGCGGTGCAGTCGGCCTTGTGGACGGCCTCCCGCTATCTGCCCAGCGGAGCGCGTGCGGGCGTCGGCGGTGACTGGTACGACGTGATCCCGCTGTCCGGTGCCCGTGTCGCGCTCGTCGTGGGCGACGTCGTCGGCCGCGGTCTGCACGCGGCCGCCACCATGGGCCGCCTCCGCACGGCCGTCCGGGCCTTCGCCGACATCGACCTGATGCCCGACGAACTCCTCACCCACCTCGACGACGTGGTCATCCGGATGCAGCGCGAGGAGGGCCGCGACGACGGGGAACTCAGCGCCACCTGCCTGTACGCGGTGTACGACCCGGTCTCCCGCGTCTTCTCGCTGGCCAGCGCCGGACACGTGCCCCCGGCCGTGGCGCACCCTCCCGGCACCGCGCCCGCCGACCTCCCCGCCATTCCGATCGGACCACCCCTCGGGCTCGGCGGACTGCCCTTCGAGACGGCCCAGTTGACCCTGCCCGAGGGCAGTCTGCTGGCGCTGTACACGGACGGCCTCATCCAGAGCCGTACGTACGACGTGGACACGGCCCGAGCCGCACTGGGGGACGCCCTCTCCGGAGCGCCGGAGGATCCGGAGGAGGTCTGCGACCGGCTGCTGTCCACGCTGCTGCCCGACCGTCCCGCGGACGACGTCGCGCTCCTCGTGGCCCGCACCCGCGCGCTCGACCCCGGCCACGTCGCCACCCTGGACGTCGCCGCCGACCCGGCGGCCGTGGCCGGGGCCCGTGCCTTCGCCTCCGAGCGGCTCACCGACTGGGGCCTGGAGGAGCTCTCCTTCACCACGGAACTCGCGGTCAGCGAGCTGGTGACGAACGCGGTCCGGTACGGCAAGCCGCCCGTCCGGCTGCGGCTGATCCTTCAGTCCACGCTCACATGCGAGGTCTTCGACGCCAGCAACACCGCGCCGCACCTGCGCCGCGCCCGGACCCTGGACGAGGGCGGCCGAGGACTGCTGCTCGTCGCCCAGCTCACCGACCGCTGGGGCACCCGGCAGGGCCGTGAGGGCAAGGTCATCTGGGCCGAGCAGGCCCTCCCGGCATAGCCACGGCCGCCCGCCGCCCACGTCCCCGTCTGACGGCGACGGCCCCCTGGGGCGCCTTCCGCGCCCCGCCGGAGCGCACTGCCGAGGATCTTCGCCTCGGCGCTACGCGGCTGACGCGACGAACCTCGGGTGGACGTCGGCGCGCATCGGGATTCCTAGCCGAAAACACCTCTGGCGCTGCCCCGTGGTCGGTGCCACGCTCGTGCGAATCGACCGAGTGCCACGTCGCACCGGCCCCGCGTGCCGAGATCGCTGGAGGAGCCTTGACCGGTTGTTCGGAGTCCTGTGGTGCGACGAGCGATGCGCGGCCCGGCACCGTCTTCATCCCCCAGGGCTCCCTGCGGGTCGGACCGCCCGAGGCCGCCCCGCTGACCCGGTTGCTGGTCGAGATCCCGGCCGACCCGGCCACCTCGGAGCGGGGGGAGCTGGAGAACGACGTTCAGCTGGTCGATCTCGGAGACGGTGCCTACTGCCTGACGCACGCGCTGCGACACCGGCAGATCTTCGGTGGTGAAGACCTCCGCGGGACGGTCGACGCACTCGCCGCGGACGGAGCCGTGGACGATTCGGTGTTCGCCCTGATGAAGGCCGAGGGGTTCGTCTCGGGACGGGGCGAGGACAAGAACGCCGTGCGCGCCTCCCTGGCCGCCCAGGAAGCGGAGCGAGTGGCGAGGGATCCGGACTTCTCGCTGCTCCGCGTACTGCTCACCGACTTCTGCAATCTCAAGTGCGACTACTGCAAGGTCGTCCAGAACGTCGAGGCGCCCCAGAAGGCCCCCACCGGAACCGCGCGACTCACCGAGGTCGTCGAGTACTTCTTCGCGAACTCGAGGCCCGACCGGCCCAAGATCATTCACTGTACGGGCGGTGAGCCGACCCTGCACTGGCCGGAACTGGAGCACCTCCTCGAGGAGAGGCGACGGCTCGCCCGGCCGGACGAGAACTGCTGGGTCGTCGTCGGCACCAATGCGACCCTGATCACCGCCGACCGCGCCCGGACCCTGGCCCGGCACGGCGCCAAGTGCATCGTGTCGATGGACGGACCGGCGGAGATCCACGACCTGTTACGCCCCAACCACGCCGACCGTGGTTCCTGGGCGCAGGTCGACCGGGGCATCAGGATCCTTCGGGAGCACGGCGTCGAGGTGTCCATCTCAGCCGTCTTCGGCAGCCACAACCTGCCGCGGGCCGACGAGATCATCGAGTGGTTCATGGCCGAGTACCAGCCGACCGGCCTCGGGGTGAACTTCATGAAGCCCCCCACGCCGGAGCAGCAGGGCTACCCGTATCTCATAGACGGCGTGGACTACGCACAGACCCTCTACGACATCCACCGCAAGTGGCGTGACCAGGGCCTGTTCCTCGAACTCGTGCACCGCAAACTCGAGCCGTTCGTCAAGGGCCACTACCGTTTCCACGACTGCGGTGCCGCGGCCGGCGCGAACCTCAACCTCGATGCCAAGGGAAAGGTCGGACCCTGCAAGTCGTTTCTCGTCATGGACCGGCTCGCGCTCTCCGAACTGGACGGCACCGCGTACTCGGATTCCGTGCTCAGCCGCTGGCGGATGCGGTCACCGATCTACTACACCCACTGCGACGGCTGCTCGGCCCGTGGCATGTGCGGCAACGGCTGCGCCTACGACGCCTACGTCGCCCATGGGGACGAGATGTCCATCGACCGGAGAAGCTGCGAGTACACCAAGAGGTTCAACGAGTTGATGCTGCGCGACCTGTTCGAGCTGTCCGGAGGCAGCGAACGCGTCGAGCGGGAGGGCGCCTACGCGGTGACCCAGCAGGAACGCGACCTGGTCATGGGCGCGGTCGCGGCGGTCCCCGGCACCTTGTCGTACTCGATCGGGCACCACACGCACCAGTAGCACCGGAGGACGACGACGAGGGGGCGGAATGCAGGAGCGCGAGGCCATCACGCTGATGCGCGGCGGGCTCGGGGCCGACAGGGCCGCTGACGCCGACTTCGATCACTGGCTGGTCCCGGGCTCGGACGTGCGCCTCGCGTCGAGTGTGGACCGCGCGGTCCACGGTGACTGTCCTCCCGACGAGCCCTTGGACGTGTGGGCCTACAGAGCGGTGAACGCGGCCCTGTCGGATCTGGCGTGCGCGGGGGTGTCGCGGCCGGCGGTCCAGCTCGACCTCCAGATCCCCAGGAGCGCCGACCCCGCCATGGTCGTGGCGATCGCCGCCGGAATACGGCATGCGATCCGGATCAACGGCGCGACCCTGCAGAACGGCTGCAACACCACCTTCGGTCCCACCGCCCTCACCACCTCGGTCAGAGGGGTGGGGCGGAGCTCCGAACTCCCGCCCGGGCGCACCGGAGCGGCGCCGGGGGACCTGGTGGTCGTGTCACGGCGACCCGGACGCTTCAACGCGGCGCTCGCCCACCTGAACCGCCCGACGGGAGAGGTGCCACCCGACTGGCTCGCGTCCGCGCTGCTCGGCGGAGTCCCCGAACTGGAGCTCGGACGGCTGCTCGTCGAGAGTGCGTCGATCACCGCCGTCATCGACGCCAACGACTGCCTGCTGCTCACCCTGGGCGATCTGGCCAGAGGGTCCGGGGTCGGCGTCGACCTCGACGGCCCGGCCGTCGAGCGACTGGGCGGAGGACTCCCCCAGACCGTTTCCGTCGAGTGCCTGCTGGGGCCGCCCTCCGGTGACCTGTCCCTCGTCATGACCCTTCGTCCGGAGCGGTTCGACGAGGTCCGGGCCGCCTTCGCCCGGCTGGGCCGCCGCCCGTGGCTCCTGGGCCGCTGTACGGCGGCCCGGGGCGAGCTGACCCTGGACGGAGGGGGCCCGGTGGCGAAGGCCGACGTGGCGCACCGCAGGTGGTCTCCGTCGGCGGCCTTCCGCCACCCTCTCCTCGGCCTTCCGGAGGCTGTCGTGCGCGGGCGGGGCGAGCCGTGCGTCGGGAGGCAGGGGGAATGACGGCCGAGGTGACCCTGGGGGTGTGCGCCCACACCCATGACTCGTCCGCCGCCCTGTTCGTCGGCGGCCGTCTGATCGGCTTCCTGGAGGAGGACCGGCTGGTCGACGACAAGCACACGCGGGCGTTCCCCGGCGAAGCGGTCCGCCTGCTTCTGGCCGAGGCGGGGCGAGGACCCGACGAGGTGACCGCCGTCGGATACACATTCGACAGCTCCCTCTACCGTCACGGCAGAGAGAGGGCCGTGCGAAGGGCGGGGGATCCCGACCGCCGGCGCCGAGCCGTGCATGCATACGACGTCATCGCCGCGGCGCACGCCCGGACGCTCGGGCGGCTGGCCGCGGAGTTCCCGTGCGCGGCGATCGTGGAGGTGCCCCACCATCGGGCCCATGCCTTCTCGGCGATCGCGCCGCAGGGCTGGCGCGATCGCGACGTACTGGTCGTCGACAGCATCGGAGAGGCCGCCACCACCTCGCTGGGCAGCTGGAACCGTGCGGCCCGCTCCCTCGATCTGCACGCCGTGGCGTTCGACACGGATTCCCTCGGCTACGTCTACGGGGCTCTCACGGACCACCTGGGCTTCCGGATGCGGGACGAGGAGGGCACGGTCATGGCGCTCGCGGCCTACGGGGACCCGTCGCGCTTCCGATCGCTGCTCGCCCGGACGATCCCGCTGACGCCCCAGGGGTTCCGGGTGAGCACCCGCCTCGTGAGACAACGGGTGTTCGGCGACGGCGGCGACCGGTTGACGGACGCGTTCGTCATGGCTGCGGCCCCCCGGCGCGCACCCGGGGAGGAGCTCACGCAGGACCATGCCGATCTGGCGGCCTCCCTCCAGGAGCGGATCGAGGAGGTGACAGCACACCTGGTGGGTCTGCGTCCCGGACCGGGCAGGAGCTGGGTGGTGGCCGGCGGGGTCGCCACCAACTGTGTCGCCGTCGGCAGACTGCGCGACCTTCCGAACGTCGCGGAACTCTTCGTGCCCCCGGCGCCCGGCGACTCCGGGACCTCGCTGGGCGCCGCTGTGGCCGTCGTGCTGGAGCGACAGGATCTACTGGCCGAGGTACCCGCGTCGCCGTACTGGGGTGTCGAACCGGCGATCCCGAAGGCCGGGGAGGTACGCGCTCTCGGGTTCGAGGTGTCCGGCCCTCACGAAGAAGGGGGCCTCGCTCATCGAGTGGCCGCGGCCTTGGCCGGGAACGGCATCCTCGGCATCTACCGGGGCGTTGCGGAAGCCGGCCCCCGAGCCCTGGGGCACCGGTCCGTCCTCGCCGGTCCCCTCTCGCCCGCGGTGCACGACCGGCTGGCCACCGAGGTCAAGAAGCGCGAGACCTTCAGGCCCTTCGCTCCGATGGTCCTCGCGGACCGGGCGGCCGGCTACTTCGACCTGCGGGGGCACGAGTCGCCGTACATGAGTCTCGCCGTGGCCGCACGGCGGGAACTCCTCGACCACGCACCCGCGGTGGTCCACCGCAACGGCACGGCTCGGGTACAGACCGTGGGGGCGGGGACGGACGCGTTTCTGGAGGCGCTGCTCGGTCGCTACGAGCAGTTGACGGGCTCGCCCCTGCTGATCAACACCTCGCTGAACACGAAGGGACGGCCCACTACGGGATCGTGGCAGGCGGCGTTGAGGTGCCTCACCGAGATGTCCCTGGACGGCCTCGTGCTCGGGGACCTGTTCGTCACCCGTCGCGGCGGTCGTTCGCCGTCGGCCGGCCGGGGCTTCGACGACGTGCCTGTCGCCGGACGCGGTCCGGCGCCCGGCTAGAGGTCGCCGCCGGCGGGGCGTCTCGCCGTTTCACGCCCCGGAAATCACATGAATCTTTTCATTCTCTTGCATACTCGACGGTATATATATTTACTACATGTTGCCCCAGCAGGGCTCGGGCAGAACGCCCGCGGCCGGAGCCGGCCGCACCCACCGAACAGGCTCCTCCCTAAGGCGACAACGATGTCCCATCACCGCCCTCCGGTCAGCGTCGACTGGCCGTACTCGGTCACGACCCCCGGCAACCGCGATTGGGAAAGCTCGGCCATCCGATGGCTGCGGGAACTCCTCCCGACCCGGTACGCCGGTTACACCACCCTCACGCGCCATCCCGTTCTCCTGGCCCGGCACGCCCAGCTGCAGATCGAGCACGAGATCCGTGCGGTGCGGGTGGCGATGCAGACCTGTCGTGCGGAGCTGCCCACCCTGGGCGTGTCCGATCCCGTGATCGAGAGCGCGATCAGGCTGTACGCCGTCGAACTGGAGCAGCTGAGCCGCCTGGCCCGGGGCGTCCGCCTCATCATGGAGGCGCTCCTCGCGAGCGGCCAGGCCGCTCGGCGACGAGCGCGGGCCTGAAGGACCCGCCCCGGCCGCGGGGTCGCGAACACCTTCGCCGCAGGGGCCGTTGCCGACGACGGACCACGGCGAGGCCTCTCGTCGTCCCCTATCAGACAGTGTTCGGGTGCAAGGTCGCCTCACCGGTGAGACGTACGCCGACCTTCCGGCCCGGTGCCACCCGCAGCGGGCCGGGGGCGCGGACGTCGACCGTCCGGTCCAGACCGTCGACGGCGACCGTGACCATGGCGTCGTGGCCGAAGAAGCTCACATCGGTCACGACGCCTTCGGCGACGGCGGAGTCCGGCTCCGCGAGCTGGAGCTGCTCGGGGCGGAGGAGGACGAGGCCGTCGCGTAGGCCCTCCGGGGCCGTGGCGAGGGGAATGCGCCCCAGCGCGGTCGTGGCGACGCCCTTGTCGGCGGTACCGGGAACAAGGACGGCGTCGCCGACGAACGAGGCGAGCCAGGGGTCGACGGGCCGGTGGTAGAGCTCCTCCGGCGTGGCGCACTGGGCCACGCGCCCCTTACGCAGGACAGCCACGGTGTCGGCGGTGGACAACGCCTCCTGCTGGTCGTGCGTGACGAGCAGGGCGGTCGCGCCGCTCTCCCGCAGCACGGCACGGACCTCCGCGCGTACCGCCCCGCGCAGGCCGCTGTCGAGTGCGCTGAACGGTTCGTCGAGCAGGACGAGATGGGGCTGCGGAGCGAGGGCGCGGGCGAGGGCCACCCGCTGTTGCTGGCCGCCGGAGAGCTCGTGCGGCATGCGGTCGCCGTGGCCGGGGAGGCCCACGAGGTCCACGAGGTCCAGCATCTCCGCCACACGCGCCTGCTTGGCGGACCGGTCGAGGTGCGTGAGCCCGAAGGCGATGTTCCGGGCCACGCTCAAGTGTGGGAAGAGCGCGCCCTCCTGAGGGACGATCCCGACACGGCGGCGCTCGGGCGGCAGGTGCACGCCGGGGCCGCCGAGGATCCGGCCGGCGACGGTCACCGTGCCGGCGTCGGCCTTCAGGAAGCCGGCGATCACCCGCAGCAGAGTGGTCTTGCCGCAGCCGGAGGGGCCGAGGACGGCCGTGAGGGAGCCTCCGGGGACGGTGAGGTCGAGGCCGGCGAGGACCGGCGACCCCGGCCCGTATGACTTGACGACCTGACGGACCTCGAGATCGTTCATGGGCGGTGCCTTCCGAGGAGGTACGAGGGGACGGCGGCCAGCAGGATCAGCGCGGCGGCGTAGGGGGCGGCCGCCGCGAAGGACCCGGTGCCGGTCTCGGTCCACAGCCGGGTGGCCAGGGTGTCCATGCCGGTGGGGCGCAGCAGCAGCGTGGCCGGGAGTTCCTTCATGCAGACGACGAAGGTGAGGGCGGCGCCCGCCGCGACGCCGGGGGCGGCGAGCGGCAGCGTGACCTCCCGCAGCACACCGAAGGGGGTCCGGCCCAGGGAGCGGGCCACGTCGTCGAGGACGGGCGGCGCCTGAAGGACGGCGGCGCGGGTCGCGGCCACCGCGACGGGCAGGAAGAGCACCATGTACGCGCAGATCAGCAGCGGCGTCTCCTGGTAGAGCGGACGGGCGTAGCGGACGGCGAAGAAGACGAGCGCGAGGGCGACGGTGATGCCGGGCACGGCGTGGCCCGCGTAGGCGGCCTGCTCGAGGAGATGGGCGAGGCGGCCGCGGTGGCGGGCGGCGATGACACCGACCGGCAGCGCCACCAGGGTGGTCAGAGCGGCACCCGCGGCGGCGACGCCCAGGGTGGTGAGGGCGGTGGTGGACAGCGTCGCCGGGTCCCAGGTCGCTGAGGTGCCGACGGCGAGCCAGTACCCGAGCGTGGCGAGCGGGAAGCCGACGGCCACGGCGACGATCGCACCGCACCAGGCGAGGGCGAGGGCTCTGAGCCGACCCAGGGCGGCGGGGACGGCGCGCCGGGCGGTTCCCGTTCCCGTGCGCGCGTAGTCGGCGCGCCCACGGGTGCGGGTCTCGGCGGCCACGAGCAGCACCGTCATCACGACCAGTACGGCGCTGAGCGCGGCGGCCGGCGTTCGGTCAAAACTCGCGCGGTAGGACGTGTAGATGCCGCGGGTGAAGGTGTCGTACCGCATGAGGGAGACGGCGCCGAAATCGGAGAGTACGTACAGCGCGACGAGCAGGCCGCCGCCGGCGGCGGCCGGCCGCAACTGCGGCAGGGTGACGCGCAGGAAGGTGCGGAAGGGTCCGTGGCCCAGGGAGCGCGCCACCTCCTCGTGGCCGGGGTCGGTGCCGCGCAGGGCGGCGGCGACCGGCAGGTACACGTACGGGAAGCTCACCAGGGTGAGTGCGAGGGCGGAGCCGGTGAAGCCGGCCAGCGACGGCGCGGCGGAGAGCCAGGCGAAGGCGGTGACGTAACTCGGCACGGCCAGCGGCAGGGTGACGAGCACGGACCACGCGCGGGCACCCGGTAGGGCGGTCCGCACGGTCAGCCAGGCCAGCGAGACGCCGACGAGCAGGCAGGCGGCGACGACCGTGGTGGTCAGGCCGAGGCTGCGCAGCAGCAGTTCGCCGGTGCGGTCGTCGGCGATGACGCCCCACGCGTAGGCGGGGCCTCGTTCGAGGGCGCGGACGGCGAGGTAGCCGAGCGGCAGTACGGCGAGGGCCGCGGCGAGCACGGCGGGCACGATGAGCACCCAGGAGGGGCGGGTCCCGGCGCGCCGCCGCCCGGCGGGTGCGGGGGCACCTGCCGGGCGGGTCTCGCGCCGGGCCGGGGCGGAGAGCTCCGGTGAGGTCACGTCAGACAAGTCCGACGTCCTGGAGCATGGTCAGGGTCTGCTTGAGGGAGTCGAGCCTGCCGAGGTCGATCTTCGGCGGCTGGAGGGTCTCCAGCGGCGGGACGCCCTCGGCGGTCTTCACGCCGGCGACCAGCGGGTACTCCTTGGTCTCCTCGGCGAAGTACTTCTGGGCCTCCGCCGAGAGCAGGTAGTCGACGGCCTGCTGCGCGTACCCGGCCTGCTTCTCGTCGGCGCCCTTGAGGATGCCGACGCCGGCGACGTTGACGAGGCCGCCCGGGTCACCCTCGGGCAGGTAGTGGATCTTGGCCTTGACCTTGTCCGCGCCCTTCTCGGCGACCTGCTCGTACCAGTAGTAGTGGTTGAGCAGACCTATCGCGACCTCGCCCTTGTCGACGGCGTCCAGGACCTTGAGGTTGTTGTCGTACGCCTTGGGCTCGTTGGCCTTCAGGCCCTTCAACCAGGTGCGGGTGGCGTCGTCGCCCTCCAGGACGCGCATGCCGGTGACGAACGCCTGGAAGGAGGCGTTGGTCGGCGCGAAGCCGATCCGGCCCTTCCACTCGGGCTTCACCAGCTCGTGGACGCTGTTCGGCGGCGCGGGGACCTGCGCGGGGGCGTACCCCAGGACCCGGACACGACCGCTGACGCCGGTCCAGTCGCCGGCGGAGCCGCGGTGGGCGGGCGCGACCTTGTCGAGGGTCGTCCGCGGGAGCGGGGCGAGGCGCTGCTCCTTGGAGAGCGCGCCGAGGGCGCCCGCGTCCTGGGACAGGAAGAGACCGGCCTCGGTCTTGTCACCCTCCTCCAGAAGCTGGGCGGAGAGCTCGGCGCTGTCGCCGTAGCGGACCTCGACATTGGTACCGAGGTGCTTCTCCAGCTTCTCGACGAGCGGCTTCACGAGGTTCTCGTTGCGACCGGAGTAGATGACGAGCCCGGCCGGTTCGCCACTGCCGCAGCCGGCGAGCGGAAGGAGCAGGGCGGCCGCGGCGAACGCGGTGAGGGTGCGGGCCAAGGGGCGGCGCATACGGGTGGTGCCTTCCTGCCGTGCTGTCGGGAGACCTGTGAATACGCCATTAATAAGGTAATCCTAACCTAAGGGTCAAGTCAGGCTTTGATAACGGCCCGGCCTCGAATGAGTATCCAGAACCCCCTCCCCCACTATGCGATTAGGAAAGCCTTACCTACGATGCGCCCGTGACGCTCCTCCCCGCCCCGCCCGTCGACGGGCATGCCCTCCCCCTCGCCCGCGACCTCGCGCTGCACGGCGACCGCACCGCCGTCGTGACAGCCGACGGCGAAATCTCGTACCGCGAACTGGCCGGGCGGATCGAGGAGACCGCGCGCCGACTCGGCCCGGAACGCCGGCTGATCCTGCTCCCCGGCGCCAACACGGTCGACGCCCTCGTCGTCCACCTCGCCGCGCTCTCGGCCGGTCACCCGGTGCTGCTCGTGCCCGGCGACCATCCGGAGGCGGTGGAGTCCCTGATCGCCGCATACGATCCGGATGTCGTCGCCCGACCGCAGCCCGGCGAGTGGCGCATCGAAGAGCGGCGGACCGGCTCCGCCCACGCCTTCCACCCCGACCTGGCGCTGCTGCTCAGCACCTCCGGTTCCACGGGCTCCCCCAAGCTGGTCCGGCTGTCGTACGCGAACCTGCAGGCGAACGCCGAGTCGATCGCCACGTACCTCGGCATCCGCGACACCGACCGCGCCGCGACGACCCTGCCCATGCACTACTGCTACGGCCTGTCGGTGATCCACAGCCATCTGCTGCGCGGAGCCGGCCTCGTGCTGACGGGCCTTTCGGTGGCCGACGCCTGCTTCTGGGACCTCTTCCGAGCGGCCGGCGGCACTGCGATCGCCGGTGTCCCGTACACCTTCGACCTGCTCGACCGGGTCGGCTTCGCCGACATGGACCTCCCGCACCTGCGGTACGTCACCCAGGCCGGCGGCCGCCTGGCGCCCGAGCGGGTCACGCGATACGCCGAACTGGGCGCGCGACGTGGCTGGGACCTGTTCGTCATGTACGGCCAGACGGAAGCGACCGCCCGCATGGCCTACCTGCCGCCCGCCCTGGTCACCGAACATCCCGGCGCGATCGGAGTCCCGGTTCCCGGCGGCTCGTTCCACCTGGAGCCGGTCGAGGAGGCGCCCGAGCACGCAGGGGTCGGCGAGCTCGTCTACACCGGCCCGAACGTCATGCTCGGCTACGCGCACACCCCCGACGACCTCGCCCTCGGCCGCACGGTCGACGTCCTGCGCACCGGCGACCTCGCACGCCGCACCGAGGACGGTCTGTACGAGATCGTCGGCCGCCGCAGCCGCTTCCTGAAGATCCTCGGCCTGCGCATCGACCCCCAGCAGATCGAGGCCATGCTGGGGCGACACGGCCTCGACACCCTGTGCTCCGGCGACGACGAAGGTCTCACCATCGCCGCCGTCCGGACGCCCGGATGGGACGAACGGCGTATCCGAAGACGTGTGGTGGACGAATGCGGCCTGCCGGCTCGCGCCGTCGACGTCCACCTGCTGCCCGAACTCCCCCGCCTGCCCACGGGCAAGCCCGACTACCGGGCCGTACGGGAGCTGGGGCGCCCGGCCGACGTGCCCCTGCCCGGCGGGGGCGGAACCACCGACGACCTGTGCTCGCTGTACGCGCGCATCCTCGATCGCCCGGACGTGACGCCGGACAGCTCCTTCGTGTCCCTCGGCGGGGACTCCCTGTCGTACGTCGAGATGTCCGTCCACCTCGAACAGCGCCTCGGCCACCTGCCGCACAGCTGGCACACGACCCCGATCCGGGAACTGCGGCGGCCCGCAGCCGAGCCGGGCCGGTCATGGCGACGGAGCGTGGAGACCAGCGTCGTCCTGCGCGCGATCGCCATCCTCTGCGTCGTGGGCTCGCACATCCGCCTCTTCGAGCTCCGGGGCGGAGCCCATCTGCTGCTCGCCGTCGCCGGGTTCAACTTCGCCCGCTTCCTGCTCACCTCCGCCGAGCGCCGCGAGCGGATGCGCCGTACCGCCCGGAGCATCGCGCGGATCGCCCTCCCCACCATGGCCTGGACCGCCTTCGCCCTCCTTGTGAGCGACGACTACGACCTGTCCAATCTGCTCCTCGTCCACAATGCGCTCTGGCCGGAGGTCATGGGCACCGGGATACACCTCTGGTTCGTCGAAGCCCTCGTCTACATCCTGCTGGCCCTGATGGCGCTGCTCGCCGTCCCCGCGGTCCACAGCCTGGAGCGCCGCTTCCCGTACGGGCTGCCGGCCGCCCTGGCCGGAATCGGCCTACTCACGCGCTACGAGCTGGTGGGCCTGCCGGCCCGCGCCCAGATCACCGACGCGGTCACCGTCTTCTGGCTGTTCGCCCTCGGCTGGGCGGCGGCCCAGTCCCGCACCATTCCTCAGCGACTGCTCGTGACGGTCGCCGCGCTCGCCACCGTCCCGGGCTTCTTCCCCGGAGAACCACGGCGCGAGCTGTTCGTCATGGCCGGCTTCGTCGTGCTGGTCTGGTTGCCCACCCTGCCCAGCACCCACCGGGTGAACCAGCTGGCCGGCCTGCTCGCGGGCAGCTCCCTGGCCATCTACCTGACGCACTGGCAGATCTACCCGATATTCGACGGCGTGTCGAAGCACCTGGCCCTCGTCGTCTCCCTGGCTTTCGGCATCGGATACGCCATGGGCGTGAGCTGGCTCGTCCGACGGGTGTCGGCGCTTCGACGGTCCGGAGGCCCCGGCATGCTCCGGCCGCGCGGAACGGCCGGGGCACGCCGGGCCGGCCCTCGGCCGGGGACAGGGACGTCCGGCACCCGGAAGCCGGGAACCGAGGCCTTGATCGGCGGCGCCGGAACGGGCGCGCAAGAGGGTGAAGGCGTCGTACAGGGCGACGGCCCGCGCCGTACGCGCTGACGACCGAGGCCGGGCCTGCGGCCGGCGGATCCCCGGCGGGCTGTCGGCCGACCGGTCCGGGGACGGCCCGGTCGGATCCTCGTCGCTCGCTTTCACCGCGTAAGGCGTTCTCCAACGCTTCCTCGGCCGCCCACCGGTCGGCGGCAGGGTAGCCAGGCGCCTCGGAACGCGACCGGTAGCGAGGTGTGCCCGTCCTGGCGACGACCGCTGTCCGTTGGTGCGGTCGAGGTCAGCCCCCGGGTGTACGCAGGGCGAGGATCGCCATGTCGTCGTGACCGTCGCTGGGGTGGTGATCGGCCAGTGTCCGGACGAAGACGTGCAGCGGCAGTGCAGCGTGGGCGGTGGCGAGTGCGGCGAGTGCGTCCAGGCATTCGTCGACGGAGCGGGCGCGGTGCTCGATGAGGCCGTCGGTGAAGAACACCACGGTGGCCCCCGCAGGCAGGGAGTGGACGTGGTCGGGGCGGTGCTGCTCGACGCTCACCCCGAGCGGAACGCCGGGCTCGCCATGCAGGTACTCCGCGCGCCCGTCGGAGGTGATCAGCAGCGGGGGAAGATGGCCCGCGGTGCTCCAGTGCATCGTCCAGCCCTGCCCTTCGGGCTTGATACGGGCCAGGCAGACAGTGGTGACGGGGTTGTCGGTGGTGGCCTCCAGAGTGCGGTCGAGTTGCGCGAGGATCTCGCCGGGAGGCGTGCGGCGGTCGTAGAGCAGGGCACGCAGCATGCTGCGTGTCTGGGCCATGGAGGCGGCCGCCCGCAGGTCGTGGCCCATGACGTCGCCGATGACGGCGGCGCAGACGCCATCGGGCAGCATGATCGCGTCGTACCAGTCTCCGCCGATGTGGTCGGGCTCGGAGGCCGGCCGGTAGACGGCGGCGCCGGCAAAGGGATGCAGGTCGGGCAGCGTCGGCAGCAGGAGGCGCTGGAAATGTTCGGCGGCGGCACGGACCTGACCGAACAGGCGGGCGTTCTCGATCGCGATGCCGACCACGCCGGCGAGTGTGACGACGATCTCCTCGTCGCTGCGGTCGAAGGGCTGGGCGTCGCGCCGCTCGGCCAGGTAGAGGTCGCCGTAGATCGTGCCGCGAACCCTGACGGCGGCCCCGAGAAGGGTCCGCATGTGCGGGTGACCGGGAGGGAATCCCACGGAGGAGGGGTGGGAGGGGATGTCATCGACCCGCATCGGCTCGGGATGCTCGATGAGATGTCCCAGTACGCCGCGGCCACGCGGGAAGTCGATTCCGGCCAGATCCGCTCGCTCGGACTCGGACAGCCCTGCGGTGATGAACTGCTCAAGGTACTGGCCTGATTCGTGCAGCACGCCCAGCGCTCCGTATCGAGCGCCCACCAAACCCATGGCGGTGGTGACGATGCGGTGCAGCACCTCGGGAAGTTCCAGCTCCTGGGTAATGGCCAGCACCGCGTCCAGCAGGCCCTGCAGTTGGTCCTTGGCCTTGGTCGACTGCCGCAGCTGCTCGTCGATCCGGCCCAGCTCGGCTTCCAGGCGGTGGTTCGGCCCATGGTCGCGCCGCGACCCGGAGTCGTCGTCCCGTTCCACCCTCACCGCCGCCTGGTGACGCGTGTCCGTGGGCACCCCACCACATCCGCCTGACCGTCGACGCATCCGCTCATGCGACCACCTCCGCGAGCGGTGCACCCCGACCCTCTGACAGGAACCGCGACCAACAAGTTCACAGCGTCACACGGCCGGTCACCCGACCCGCCCATTACTCCGTACGCGGCATGTCACATCTGCGCCGATGCGCACTTCTGCTCGCAGGCAAGGCGGCCGCTGCGGACTTCACCGCGCCGGTGACGTTTCCGGTCGGCGAGGACGGCTCGGGAAGTCGACCCCGATCGAGGTTCTCGCAGAGGGATTCGGCCTGGACCGGAGACCGCCGTTCCTGCGCGGGGTCTTTACCGCGCCCAAAGGTTGCACCACTTTTCGGCAAGATTCAGCAAGTGTTTTCAAGTCAGTGACGCCCGGGACCGGCCTCGTTGACTCCCCCCGCCCCAGGAGCCGCTGTGTCTGTCTCTCCCCCTGCCCGCACACGGAGAAGACGCCGTTCCGGCATACGCGCCGCGACAACGGTCCTCGCCGCCATCGCCGCGCTCGCCTCGCCACTCGCCCCCGGCGGTCTCGCCACACCGGCCGCGGCCTCGACCGGTGGCCCCCTGGGCGCCCGTTACGACGTGTCCGGCTCGAACGTGGAGTTCCGGATCCACTCCTCGCGTGCCACCCGCATCGAGCTGTACCTCTACGCGGCGGCCACCGGCAGCCAGGAGGCCGCCGCCCTGCCGCTGGCGAAGGACTCCGCGACCGGCGTCTGGTCCGTGACGGTGCCCACCACGACGCTGCGGGACCAGTACGGCATCACCGGCCCGGTCTACTACGGCTATCGCGCCTGGGGGCCGAACTGGCCCTACCATCCAGCGCCTGGACCAAGGGATCCGGCACCGGGTTCGTGTCCGTCACCGACACCTCCACCTGGGCCGAAGGCGCCGACCAGTTCGCCCGACCGGGCGGCGAGGCGCCGATCGGAGGCGCAGGGACCGTCTACCGCCTCCACGGCCGCGCCACTCTCGTCCTCATCGCCAAGTAGCCGCGGGCACCCCGGCACACCCGTACCGGCCTCGTCGCCGCCCCAGAGCCGCGGGGCAGCGGCGAGGCTCGCGGTGCGCCCGCGCACTCGGCGACGGCGGCCGCCGCCCGATGAGGCCGTCACCCGGCCAGACCGTCACCCTCACCGCCACCGTCACCGTCACCCTCACCCTCACCCTCACCGTCACCGTCACCGTCACCGTCACCGACGGCACCCTCATCGCCCCCCGCCTCCGGCAAGGGGCGACCCGCGCGTCCACGCCCTCGACCTGGGCGGCTCCAACGCCGCACCGGGCAAGATCGGTACGGACGGCCCGTACCTGAAGTAGCCGTCGGGCCGGGGGGGGGGGGGGGGGCCAAATTTCCGGGCCCACAGTTTTTTTTCTTTTTTTCCCGAGAAAGCGTAAAGTTTTTGAA
>NZ_JBHUYJ010000053.1:0-30301 GCF_042668715.1 Streptomyces sp. NPDC057271 | reverse complement strand
ATTTAGTCGGCGGGATCCTTATCTGGATAGAAGGGAGGGCCGCCAGCCCGCGAGTCGCCCAAGTGACCTGGCAACCCGTTCGTGTCCGTTTTCCACAGAAAAGTCGCACGTTCTTGAAATACCGAACCGCTCGGTTTAGTTTCATGCGAGTGAGCGCGTCGCGCGCAGGAACGCGCCCCGTCCCCCGCAGTCCCCCGAAAGGAACCCGCCTCTCATGCGTTACGCAGTTCTCGGCACCGGCGTCGTCGGCCGGACCCTCACCGGCAAGCTCACCTCCCTCGGTCACGAGGTCGCCATCGGCACCCGTGACGTCGAGGCCACCCTTGCGCGAACCGAGTCCGATGCCTACGGCAACCCGCCCATCTCCCAGTGGCTGGCCGCTCACCCACGGGTGCGCCTGCTCTCCTTCACGGACGCAGCCGCCTTCGGCGAGACGGTGCTCAACGCCACCGCCGGCGCGGTCTCGCTCCAGGCCCTTCAGGCCGCGGGCCGCGACAACCTGGCCGGCAAGATCCTCATCGACATCGCCAACCCGCTGGACTTCTCCCAGGGCATGCCGCCGTCGCTGAACCCGGTGAACACCGACAGCCTCGGCGAACAGATCCAGCGCGCCTTCCCCGAGGCGAGGGTCGTCAAGACCCTCAACACCATGAACGCCCTGGTCATGGTCGAGCCGTCCCGCGTGGCCGGCGCGCACCACGCCTTCGTCTCCGGTGACGACACAGGCGCGAAGGAGTCCGTCACCGAACTCCTGACCTCGTTCGGCTGGCCCGAGGGCAGCGTGATCGACCTCGGCGACATCGGCACCGCGCGCGGCGCCGAGATGCTGCTGCCGATCTGGCTGCGCCTGTATGGCGCGCTCGGCCACGTCGACTTCAACTTCCACATTCAGGGCGCCCGTCCCGGCGCCTGACCGATCCCGTACCGAACCGCTCGGTGCGGCATCTATCCTGCAGCCATGGGTGAGGCGAGCAGGGGCGCAGGGCGGCCGCGGTCCGCGGAGAAGGACGCGGCGATCCTCCGCGCGGCCTTGGAGCTGCTGGCGTCGCAGGGCTACACCCGCATGAGCCTGAGCCAGGTGGCCGAGGCCGCGCAGGTCAGCAAGTCCACCATCCACCTGCGGTGGAAGACGAAGGCGGACCTGGTCACCGCGGCCCTGGAGGCCATGCGTATGGCGGACGCCTCGCCCACGAGCGGGGACACCCGCGCCGACCTCGTGGCGATCCTGACGGACTTCGCCGCGACGGTGGAACGGGTACGCGGCATGGCCCTGATCGGAACGTGCCTGGCCGAGGAGGCCCACACCCCGGATCTGCTCGCCCTGCTGCGGGAACGTACCGTGCTGCCCCGTCGAGCCCTGCTGCGCGAGGTGCTCGAACAGGCGCGGGCCCGTGGGGAGATCCGCGAGGAAGCGGACCTGGAGGCAGCCGTCTCCGCGCTGCTCGGCCCCTTCTACGCCGACTACATGGCCGGACGCGGTGGCCGCCCGGAATGGGCGGAGCAGGCCGTGGACCTCACCCTGACCGGGCTGCGCACACCGGGCGCGTGAGCCTCGCCCGTGCCGGGAGGGGCCACGGTGGGATGATGTTCTGGTACGGCGGACCGTAGCCGTGAGGGTCGGACCCTCGGAGGAAGGCGGTCGTCATGACCAGCATCACCCACCGCATCACCGCTCTGTTCCGCGTCAAGGCGAACAAGGCGCTGGACCGGGCCGAGGACCCGCGTGAGGTCCTGGACGACTCGTACCGGCAACAGCAGGAGATGCTGCAGAGGGTACGGCGCGGAGTGGCGGATGTGGCCACCAGCCGCAAGCGGATCGAACTGCAGGTGGAGCGGCTGCGGCAGTCCGGGGAGAAGCTTCAGGGACAAGCCCGGCAGGCCCTCGCGGCCGGCCGGGAGGAGCTGGCGCGCGAGGCCCTGACCCGGAGCACGGCCACGGAGTCGCAGATCACGGACCTGGAGAGCCAGCTGGCGTCGCTGCGGGAGCAGGAGGAGAAACTGACTCTGGCCTCGCAGCGTCTTGAGGCGAAAGTGGACACGTTCCGCACACGCAAGGAGACGCTCAAGGCGTCGTACACGGCGGCTGAGGCGCAGACGACGATCACCGAGGCGGTCACCGGCATCGGCGAGGAGCTCGGCGACGTGGGACTGGCCATGCAGCGCGCGCAGGACCAGACCGAGCAGATGCAGGCCCGGGCCGGAGCGCTGGACGAGCTGATGGCCTCCGGAGCCCTGGAGGACGCCACCCTCCCGGCCGGCCACGACGAGATCCAGGCCGAACTGGAACGCATGGGCGCGGGCCAGGACGTGGAGGCGGAGCTCGCCAGGATGAAGGCGGCGCTCCCGGCAGCCGGCGCTCCCGAAGCCCTGTCGGCACCGGAACACCGGGAGGGCGGGTCCGGCGAGGAGGCGACATCGTGATCATCCGGATTCTCGGTGAGGGGCAGTACGAGGTCGCCGAGGGGCGTCTCGACCGCCTCAACGAGTTCGACGCCTCGCTGCAGTCGGCCGTGGACGCCGGCGACGAGACCGCGTTCGCCGCCGCCCTTTCGGCCCTGCTCGACGCCGTGCGCACGCTCGGCGAACCCGTGCCGGACCAGCGGATCATCCCGTCCGGTCTGGTCCTGCCCGACGAGGGCACCAGCCTCGCCCGGGTGCAGGAGCTGCTGTCCGACGAGGGCCTGATCCCGGGGTGATCACGATGCACAGCCGTTTCGAGCCGGACCGGCAGCTGACCACCCGCATGGCGCTCACCATGTTCCTGCTGGGCCTGGTGTACATCGGGTTCGTCGCCGCTCTGATCGTGCTGCTCAAGTCGGTCGTCCTGGTCGTCGTCATCGCCGGCGGACTGCTCCTCGCCCAGTTCTGGTACTCGGACCGGATCGCCCTCTTCGCGATGCGCGGGCAGCTGGTCACCCCCGAGGAGGAACCGCAGCTGCACGGCATGATCGACCGTCTGTGCGCGACCGCCGACATGCCCAAGCCGCGGGTCGCCGTCTCCCGTATGGAGATGCCCAACGCGTTCGCCACCGGGCGCAACGCCGATCACGCCGTCATCTGTGTCACCACGGGTCTGCGGCGGCGGCTGGAGGCCGCGGAGCTGGAGGGGGTCCTGGCCCACGAGCTGTCCCACGTCGCCCACCGGGACGTCGCGGTGATCACCATCGCCTCGTTCCTGGGTGTGCTCGCCGGACTCGTCGTGCGGTTCGCGTTCTACTCGCAGCTCTTCGGCGGGGGCAGGAGGGACCAGAACACCGCCATCGCGTTCGCTCTCGTCATGGCGGTCTCCGCCCTGGTCTACGCGCTCAGTTTCCTGCTGATCCGGGCACTGTCCCGCTACCGCGAACTGGCCGCCGACCGGGCCGCGGCGATGCTCACCGGAAAGCCCTCGGCCCTCGCCTCGGCGTTGACCAAGGTCACCGGGGACATCGCCCGGATCCCGACCGAGGACCTTCGCACCGCCCAGACGTTCAACGCGTTCTTCTTCACCCCCGCCCTCGGCCCCGGCACCACACTGGCCAACCTGTTCTCCACCCACCCCAGCCTGGAGCGGCGCCTGGACGCCCTCGCGGAACTGTCCGCACGACTGGGCGACACGCCGCCATGAGGTGATGCCCCGTGGGCTTCTGGGACACCCTGCTCGGCCGGTCCAAGCCGGTCACACCCGATCTGGACCAATTGTTCGCGCTCCCTTCCGCGGCCGTCACCCTCCAGGCCGCTCTCGGCTTCACGCCCGCCGGCACGGGATCCGTGTGCTTCGCCGCGATCGAAGGCGGGGCCTTCGCCCAAGTCCGCAGCGAGGTACATGCACTCCTCGACGCCGACTCCGAACGGGGCGGCGAACCCGTCGAGTTCAGCCTCGACTCCTACGGCTACGCCTGGCTGCTCTCCCGCCGCCCACCCGACAGCCTTCCCGCCCTGGTGAGCGACCTCCACGCGGTCAACAGCTCTCTCCAGGACAGCGGCTTCGGCCCCCACCTGCTCTGCTCCCTGGTCGTCTTCCATGACGCCGAACCACGCCCGCTCGCCCTCGTCTACCTCTACAAGCGCGGCGCCTTCTACCCTTTCGCGCCCCTTCCCGGCCACAAGCGTGACAATCCCCTCGAACTCCAGGTCAAGGCCGCGCTGAAGGACGACCTGCGGATCGAGTCGGACCTCACCCGTTGGTTCCCTCTGTGGGGCGCCCCCGGCCTGTGACCCACGGGCCGGGCTCCGACCGCTGTCGGTGTCCGCCAACCACCGCAAGGACGACCTTCACGCACGTCCGCGCCCGGTATGGCCGACACGACGGCTTCGAGCGTGCCCTCGCCGCCGTCCGCCATGGGCCGCAGGACCAGATCGTCCTGCGGCCGGACGGAGCCCCAGCCGCAGTTCTGCCGCATGCGATGGGCGGCCGACCACGGCGACCACGGCGAGACCGGCCACTGACGTCACCGTCCGGAGGCCGCCCGGCAACCGACCACAGCACGACCGAAGACCGAGCCGCCGGGCCGCCAGGCCGGCTCAGTGCGTGCTTCGATGGGTGTATGACCCTGTTCGTCGGCACGTCGGGGTGGCAGTACAAGGACTGGCGCGGTGTCCTGTATCCGGCCGGGATGCCGCAGAGGCTGTGGCTGGAGGAGTACGCGGCGCGCTTCGCCACCGTGGAGGTCAACAATGCCTTCTACCGGCTGCCCTCCTGGGAGACCTTCGCCGCGTGGCGGGACCGCACACCGCGGGACTTCGTCGTCGCCGTCAAGGCGAGCCGCTTCCTGACCCACGTCAAGCGGCTGCGCGACCCGGAGGAGCCCGTGCACCGGCTGATGAGCCACGCCGCCGGTCTCGGTGACCGGCTCGGCCCGGTGCTGCTCCAGCTGCCTCCTACGCTGCGGGCGGATCACGGGCTTCTGGACGACTGCCTCAGCTGCTTCCCCGCCGGCACCCGGGGCGCCGTCGAGCCGCGTCACTACTCGTGGTGGACCCCCGCGGTACGGTCCGTCCTCGAACGCCGCGGCGCCGCGTTGTGCTGGGCGGATGTTCAGGCACGGCCCGTCACACCGCTGTGGCGGACCGCGGAGTGGGGCTACGGACCACCCGGTAGTCGCGTTCGACGGCCGGGCCGCCGCAGACGAGCGTGACCTCATGGCCGCCGGAGGTCAGGCCGTCGGCTATCCGGTCGATGAGCAGTTCCGATCCGCCGGCGGCCTGGTTGGCCAGGTCACGGCGGGCGAGAAAGGTGATCCGACGCGGTGGTGGTGTCCCGGGAGAGGCGACGTGCGGGTCTGCGGCGAGCGAGTCGGCGACATGACTGCCGGTGCGGACTTGTGTGGGGACGGAGAGGGAGTCCTTCTGACCGAGGGCCAGAGCGGACGCGCGCTGGGGCATAGAGGTGCTCCAACTCGGCGGCTGCGGGAGGCAGGCGGGTGGGGGAAGAGGGCGCCTGCGGGAGGCAGGCGGGTGGGGAGTGAGGGTGGGGGTGGGGGTGGGGAGTGAGGGTGGGGGTGGGGGTGGGGAGTGAGGGTGGGGGTGGGGATTGCCGGGCTTCCGGGGATGAAGCGCTGGGCTGGTTCGGTGTGCGGGTACTGCGGCTACCGCGGCGCGGACGGTCAGGGTGCGGCCGTCTCAGCACCTTGCCGATGGCGGACTCCTGAGGGTGGGAGCACGCTCACACCGGCAACCTTGCTCTTACTCGGGGGTAACGTCAGTCTTGGTTCGACGAGTCGTTCCGGCTACTCAGCCCGGTGACAAGTTCGGGACGCAGGTTCTGCGCCTCTTTGTCACTCTCCTGAGCGTTCCGGCCGTCGACGGCCGCGTATCAGCAACACCATGCCGACGGCGGCGAGCAGGCCGCCCAGGACCCCGCCCCCGAGGGGCGCGGTCTCGCCGAGCAGCCTCAACCGGCTGCCGTCCTCGGAAGCCAGCTTCACCTGCTCGAGCCGGGTCGCGTCGGTGAACTCCAGCCGCTCGCTGGACAGCAGGGTGACCGCGTCCTTCTACGAACCAGGGGCCCGCAGCGTCTTGGTCGGCGCGATCACCGCGTTCATGATCCGACCCGTTCGCCGGTCCACGGTCAGCTCGATCCGCGCGTTGGAATACCACTCCTCGACCAGCACCTGGCCCGGCTTCGAACTGCCCACCAGCACGCCGGGCACCATGCGGGTGCCGGTCGCGGTGGCCTCGACAGTGCCGACGAAGCGGTAGCCCTCGTGCCCGTCGACCTTGGTGACCTCCTCGAACTCCAGCGGCACGGCGGCACCCAGGGTGCTGTCCCACCAGGTGTAGGCACGCTACTCGACGTCGAACGGGAACTTCAGGTAGGCCTCACCCTCGAACCCGGGCTTCTCCTCGCAGCAGTGCACCGGAAGGTTCGTCCGACGATCGGTCACCCAGCGTTCGATGGTCCACTGCAGGGACTTCCGCGGGTCGGCCAGCGGCAGCGTCTTCGGCGTGTCGATCTGGGTCGACACGTCCCAGATCGCGTTTCCGCTGCGCTCGCTCTCGGCGACGTTCCCCAGCACCTTGCGGGTGACCGTGATCGTCTGGTCGTCCACGGTGGCGACGGACCCGGTGTCGAAGTAGCTGCCCTGCCCACGGAAGACCGTCGTGGAGTTCACATCGGTCGGAGTGCGCTTGGCTCGCGGCTCCACGTACCAGACGAGGAGCTGGGTGAGCACCAGCAGAAAGACTCCGGAACCCAGCAGAATCAGGGACAAAGGGGATATTGAACGACGCGTACGAGTACCCCGATACGGGTGCGATATGCGAGGGGCTCATGGGCTGCGCGGGAAGGAACCACACGCTCGGATTGCGGCTGTCCGGGGGAGGAACGACTTACCCAGGAGTAACAGTGGCGGTGAACGGCGAAAGTAGGCGGCCCTTGACCTTCTGTCAACGCGCCTCGCATACTGACCGCGCCGGACCGGGCCGGCGCGCTGGGTGACAGACCTCATCGACTGAGAGGCCGATCATCCTCATGCCCAGACTGCTCGCCGCCTTCCTGACCTGCATCGCCGCCGCCGTTCTGGCCGCGGGCGCCGCCTTCGGAATCGTCGCCGCTCTCGACGCCACACCCGAGCAGCAGAATGTGCCGCTCGTCACCTTCCCCGAACCTCCCGCCCCAGGGACGACCAGCACGCCGGGCTCCGGCGCGGGCTAGGTTGTGAAGAGGCGGACCGGTGACCGAGCGCGTGTGGACCGGACATCCGGAGCGATGTTGTGGAAGCGTCGTCAGCGTGGCACGACGTGCCACAAGAACGGATTCAGCAGTTCGCCGACCGCGCCCTGGCGCAGGTCCCCGAGCTGGCACAGGACATCCTGGCCGAGATCCGACGGAACCATCCGGGTCTGGTGTTCATCGCCGACGAGTCCGGAGAGCCGAAGGCCCTGGTGGCGATCCGGCACACCTTGGAGCTCTTCGTCGAGCAGATGACCACGGGGTCGGACCGGCCCGGCGCCCTCCCCGAGATGTTCCAGGACTTCGGGCGCAGCGAGGTCGCACAGGGGCGCAGCCTGGACTCCTTGCAGGGCATCTACCGGCTGGGCGTGCGCCTTTCCTGGCGGCGCATGGCGGAGATCGGGCAGCAGGTCGACATCCCGTCCGCGGCCATGTACGAACTCGCCGAGTCCGCGTTCGAGTACCTCGACGTCATGGTGGCCCAGTCGGTACGCGGGTACGCCGAGGCCGTCGCCCGCCAGGCCGGAGAGCGGCTGCGCCGGCAACGACTTCTCGTCGATCTCCTGCTCGCCGAGCACCGCACGGACCCGACCGCCCTCCTCGCCGACCGCGCGGCCGACGTGGGCTGGCAACTGCCCGAAAGGGTGGCGGTCGCCGTGCTGCTTCGCCCCGCCCTGGAGGCCGTCGCCCCTGCCGTGGGCGACGGGGTGCTGCTCGACATGGAGGGCGAGCAGCCGCACCTGGTCGTACCGGACCCGGACGCCCCCGGTCGTGCGGAGCTGCTGCACCAGGCGGTGGCCGGCTGGTCCGGAGCGATCGGCCCGTCGGTTCCCCTGGTGGAGGCCGCGACGTCGCTGCGCTGGGCCGAGGCCGCGGTCGGGATGATCGAGGAGGATCTGCTGCCGCGAGGGCGGCTCCTGTACTGCGCCGAGCACGTGGAAGCCCTGGTACTGCTGCCCGCGGTGGAGTTGATCGACGATCTTGCGCGGCGGCGGCTGGCGCAGCTGGACGATTCGGGCGGCCCGGCCCACACCCACCGTCTCGCCGAGACCCTGCTGGCCTGGCTGGAGACACGGGGCGGTGCCCCGGAGGTGGCCTCCCGGCTCGGAGTCCACCCGCAGACCGTGCGCTACCGGCTGAGGCAGCTTCGCGAGCTGTGGGGCGAGGACCTGGACGACCCGGACCGCCGCTTCGAACTGGAGCTGGTCCTTCGTGCCCGGCGGCTGCGCGGCGGTCTCGCCCCACCGCATGACTGACCCGGAGCAACGCCGCCGGCCGGCCCCGGGCCGATCCCGGTCGGCCCGGAGGTTCGCCGCCCGGGGCACACCGGCGCACGCTGTCGTCGCCCTGTGGCGCCTGGTGTGGGCGGCCGTGGCGGACCCGACCGTCGGACCGCGGGGCGGAGCGCCGCGCCGGGTGTCGAAGGCGCGTGGTCCTGCCGCGCGGAGCCGCCCGGCAGGACCACAGGGGTCAGGACGACGACGTCGGCTCCTCCGGTGCCAGCGAGTTGCCTGCGGGGATGCGACCGCAGTCGGACGGGGCCGTCCGGCCCGCGAAGCGGGCATCGAGCCAGTCCATCGCGAGCGGAGCCCAGATGACGGGCACGCTGATGTGGCTGAGCAGCTCGTGCTGCCGGTACGTGATGGCGGTGTTGCCCGTGGCGCAGTACTGCCGGGCGAGGGCGCGCACGTCCCCGGCGACCATGACGCCATCACCCGTGCCGATCCCCGGGCGGTTGCTGAAGGTTCCCTCCATGACGCCCGCGTCGCCCTGGGCGATGTACCCGGGGATGGTCGGGGTGGCGGCGGAGCCGAGGTTGATCCGGTTCACCGCCGTGACGATCTCAGGGACGGAGTTGATGCTCTCGTACTCGGGCTTCGCCATCTTCTTCCAGGTCAGACCCGGGTAGCGGCCGAGGGCGTTGACGATGGAGCCCTTCTCCAGCTCCGCGTACACCTTCAGGCCGTAGCTGCTCAGGTAGGGCTTGACGTCGATGTCGAAGGAGCGGGCGACGCCGATGATCGCCATGGGGATGACGCCCGACCAGGCGACGGAGCCGTCCACGTACTTCAGATTGTGCGCCGGGGTCACGAGCAGGCCGCCCTCGGCGAAGCCGACCAACTTCCGGTTCACGTCCGGCGCGTAGGCCGGTGCCATCGCGGCTGCCCAGTTCGTGGCGATGGCACCGCCCGAGTACCCCATGAGACCGAACCTGGTGCTGTCGCTCAGCCCCGTCTCCGTGGAAGCGGTCGCGGCACGGATCGAGTCCAGGGTGTTGGTTCCGTACTCGGGCCCGGCGGCGAAGGCGGCCCGCTGCCCCTGGGTGTCGGGGATGACGAGGGTGTAGCCCTTCGCCAGCAGCGGCGCCATGAAGACGGCCTCGGCATTGGGGATCACGCCGCCGAGGGTGAGGTCGCCGGCGATGGCGCGGGACGGCCCGTCCTCCGGGTTCAACGAGTCGTAGAACGACTGGTACGACACGGCCTTGCTTCCGTCACCCGTGAGGCTGCGCACCACCGTGGTCACGTTGGCCGCCGGGCGTCCCTGGGCGTCGGTGCTGCGGTAGAGCAGCTGGATCGCCTTCAAAGGCGTGGGAATGCCGACGAGGTGGTACCGCAGCGTCCGCGTCTTCAGCACGGCGCCCGGGGCGAACGACGACAGGGGCTCGCTGCCGTCGTAGGTGTAGAACGGGTCGCTCGCGGCGGACGTGGCCGTCGTCGTGGTCGCAGCCGGCACGGACTCGGTGGCGGTGGCCGCCGGCGCGGCGGTCATGGCGGCCGCGACGGCGACAGCGATGGAGATCAGACGAACTGCCGTCTTGGACATGGCTTCCTCGATTCCTGAGTGGGGGCCGACCGGCCTGAGGGCTCGAAAACGGCACGACCGGCAGAGGGGTGGCGGCTCCCTGCCCGGAGATTCCGGGCGCCGGATCTGCGAAGGCGAGTCGGGGTCGAACGGTCTGCTGTGCGGCGGGTGGAGGTTCGGGGATGGCGGCTCCGGGGTGCGGTCAGGTCGTACGGGGAGATCCGAGGCATGACGCGGCCGCGGTCCGCCACGTCTGGCAATCCACCGGCCTGACGTGTTACCAACCGGTAGGAGATGTCCCGGAAACATGATGGAGGCGGTGCGCCGCCGCGTCTCCAGGGCGGAGAACAGAGATTTGCGAGGTGGATTGTGACCGCATCCAACGCCGCGGCGCACGACTCGGTGCCGCGCTTCGGCGGCGTTCCGGTCCACGACCGGCTCCAGGCTGCCGCCGGTGCGCTCGAGCGGGCGGTCATGGTCCGGCTCGTCGAACGGCTGCCCGTCTACGGAAGGCTGCCGTCGGAACAGCTCGGTGGCGACATCGCCAAACAGGTGACGCGCGGCATCCGGAGCTTCGCCGAGATGCTGCGCACCGGCGAGCTGCCGGATCAGTCGGAGCAAGCGGAGATCCGCGAGTCGTCGGCCCGGCGCGCCGACGAGGGAGTACCGCTGGAGGCCGTGGTCGGCGCCTATCACCTCGGTGCGGAGGAGTGCGCCGCCCATGTCTTTCCGGCGGCCGAACCGGGCGACATCGCCGACGTGTTACTGGTCCAGCGTCAACTGCTCGTGTATCTCAGGCTGGTGAGCTGTGCGGTCGCCGCCGGGTACGTACAGGAGCGGCAGACGGCGCTGAGCGACCAGCAGGTCGCCCTGCAGTCGCTGCTGTCCCGGCTGCTGGAAGGCGGCAGCCCCAAGGCCGCGGCCGACCGCGCCGGCATCCGTCTGCCGCCTTGCTACCTGGTGCTGAGCATCTCCGTGGGACGGCACCCGGACGAGCTGGTGCCCGGCGTGAACCACGCGGTCGCCGCTCGCCGCAAACTCCGGCGGCTGCGCAACGAACTGCACCGGCAGACGGCGGGAGTTGCGCTGTCCGTGCTGTCGGACGGCGGAGGGCTGATCCTCGTCCCGTACGAGGCGCCGGCCGCCGCCTTCGGCCATGCGGACCGGGACCGGCTCTCCCGACTGGTGGTCGAGCTGGGCCGGATGTGCGGCGCCGAGGTACTGGCCGGGGCGGCCGCCGCGCCACCGGAAGGCGTTGCGGATGCCGCCCGGTTGGCCGGCGAGGTACGTGAGGTGGCCGAGGCGTCCGGCCATGAGCCCGGACTGTACCTGCTCGACGACGTACTGCTCGAATATCAGCTGAGCCGTGCGAGCCCGGCCAGGGAAGGGCTCGCCGCGCTGCTCGACCCGCTGGACGCCCGCCCGGAGCTGCTCGCCACCCTGCGCACCTTCCTCGCCTGCAGCCTCGACCGTCGCCGGGCAGCAGCCCGGCTCCAGGTCCATCCGAACACCGTGGACTACCGCCTGCGCAAGGCGACGGATCTCACCGGACTGGACGCCTCCCGGGGCGCCGATCTGGTCACCCTGCACGCCGCGCTCGCGGCCCACGACGCGGCAGGACGCGGCAAGCCCCGCGTCGGCCCCTCACGTCAGGGCTGACCGACCGGCCGACTCCAGACGTCGCGCCGTCCGGTGCGACCGGACATCGCCTCGATCCCCGCCGCGCGCGGCGTCCGCGGCGGCGAGCCCGTCACGGCGCCCTCGGCGTGCCGACGATCCAGAACGGTCGCTGTCGGCATCACCATCGACCCCGCGCGGGCGGCTCCGACCAGCTTGACGGGCCCGGTCAGCCCAGGAAACTCAGCCGCACCTGACTCGCGGGCTTGGCGCATCGCCTCGTCCCGTTGCTGATCGAACATGGCAAGGGCAACCGGGCCGAGGCGTCCGACGGCGACACGGAGAGCGGACCTAAGCATGCGGAGAGCGCCCCCTCAGGTCGGACAACAAGAGGTCCAGCTCTCGCTCCTCCTCGACCCGGATGCCCGCTTCCGCGAGGGCGTCGGCGAGGTCGGGGTCCCACGGTGTCCGGGTCGGGACGCCCGTGAGAGGTCTGGGCGGGAGCTCCGGGTCGCTCGCGGCCAGGGTCCTGCGATAGTCGGCGGCGGTGTATCGCCAGGGCTGCCACGGGACGCGGCGCAGCAGGGCGCCGGCGATCCGAAGGCCGCCCCAGTCGAAGTCGCCGTGGTAGTGGAGGACCGAGCCGTTGCCGTGCAGGTGGCGCAGCAGGGCGAGTGCGGCGGCCGAGGGCTGGCCCTGGAGACAGATCAGGGGCGGGCAGGCGGGGCCGAGGGCATCCGCCGCCGCGGCGAGAACGGTCGGGTTCTCGCAGATCCGTACCGTGGGGGAGGCGCCGGAGGGTGGCCGTCGGATCAGCTGGCGAAGCGTCAGGACGGTCGGTTCGCCCTCGCCGGCCATCCAGTCGAGCGCGGGGGTCCCTCGCAGGTTCAGGGTGAGGACCGTCGAGGACAGTTCGTCCTTCAGCAGGCCTGCCGATGCCCAGGCGTCCCGCCGCCATTCGGCGCCGCTGCCGTCGGCGAACCCGGTCAGGGCGCGGATCCCGGACAGCGTGAGGGTGCCCTGCGGGGTGCCGTCGTCCAGCGCGTGGGCCGAGCCGAGGACGCGGGCGGCGAAGGCGGCCAGCGAGACGGCGGGGTCGGCCGGAAGTTCGCGAAGCGCGGCGCAGACTCCCGTGAGCAGGGTGTGCACGGACTGGGGAGTACGGCCCAGGCGCCGGGCCAGGCCGTCCGCCCGCACCCTGGCGGCCCAGGCGGCGAGCTCGGGCCGGCCCCGTACGAGTGCGTCGAGAGGTGTGTACGCCCGATCCCATGCGGCTTCCTCCTCGGCCCTGATCTGGGCGAGCGGGGTGACGGGGCCCGTGAGCGCCGTGACGGCGGCGGCGAGGCCGTCCGGGCTGATGCCCGACCGGCGCAGCACGCCGTCGACCGCCTCCAGCCGTACGGTGAGGGAACGGCCACCACCCGGTGGTCGGGCAAGCAGCCGTTCGACCGCGGATCGCTGCCCCGGAGTGGGGGTGGCCAGGGAGACGGCACCTGTCAGGGGTTGCCCGGCCACGAGCCGGCCGCGTACCCGCTCGACGAGCCACTCGATCTCCGGTACGCCCAACAGGCGGCGCAGTCGGGGGTCGTCGGCCGAGGCGTGGGCAGCCGCCTCCGGTAGGGCGCCGGGCGCCGCGTGCCCGTCGTGCGTCAGCTCCACTGCGAGTCCCTTTCGAGCCTGCCCGCCGTATCCGCTGCCGGTTGCCGCACGGGGTCTTCGCGGCGCTGTCGTCTCGTCCCGTCCCACTCCCAGCGGGTGACGAGGACCGCTGCCACGTCGTCGATCCGGGACAGCTGGGCGATGGCGATGCCGGGGACCTGTGGGTAGCAGGCCCATTCCCGTTCGCTGGTCATCACCACGTCGAGGTCGAAGGCGCTCAGCAGGCCGAGGCACTTGGCCCGCGAGTCGTCGTCCACTCCCGCGAACGCCTCGTCCAGGGTGACCAGGCGGGGGGCGTGCGGGCTGCTCGCGCTGGCGTAGTGCGAGGAGGCGGCGGCGAACAGTGGCACGGAGACGGCGAGGACGCGTTCGCCGCCGGAGGCGGGACCGGTGGCCGGGACCCAGCGTCCGTGCTGGTGGCGTTCGACGCCGAACTCGTGCCAGGAGCGGTAGTCGAGCGCGGCGGTGAGGTGTTCGAGCCAGCTGCCCGAGCCGTCGTCGGACTGCTGGCGGGCGATCTGGGCCTGGAGGAACTCGCCGACCGCCGTGCGGTCCTCGGCGGTCCAGGCATCGGCGGACTGGCGCAGCCGCTCGCGGGCCTGGGTGAGTCCGGGCGGGGCCTTGCGCGAGGGCCGCCACACCAGCCGGAGTCTCATGCCGGTGGAGGTGGGGCGGTCCTCCAGCTCGGTGTTCATGTCCCGCACCTGGCGCTCGGCCGCACCGATGAGTTCCTGGAGGGTGCCTGCGACCTCGGTGATCAGGTGGGTTTCGAGGATCTCCCGTTCGTGTGCGGACAGGATGCGCGTCAGCTCGCCGACCTCCTTGGCGAGTGCCTCGGCGAGTTCGGGTACGGCCCGGTCGCGGCCCTGGTACACGATGTCGACGACCATGCCGTCCTCGACCATGCGGGTGGAGGCGCTGTGTCCGTGCCGGGACAGGGTGTCCTGCAAGGTCTTGAGTTCTTCGCTGAGCCGACGTTGGACGCGTTCCCAGGCGGCGTCCGTGTCGTCGACCGACGAGAGGCCGGACTCGATGGCACGGGCGAGCGCGATGGCCGGCGTGGCAGCCCAGGGGCCGTCGTCCGCGTCGGGGATCGCGAGTTCGGGCAGCGCGACCGCCGGCAGGCCGGTGGCCGTGAAGCGCTGGAGCGCGGCGATGGCCTCCCCGCGTGCGCCGACGGCTTCCGTGAGGTCCTTCTCCAGCTGCTCGATCCTCCCCTCGGCACGGCTGGCCTCCCGGTCCGCCTCCGCGTGACGCCGCCCGGCGGTCTTCCGGTCGGCCTCGCAGGTCTGCTGTGACTCGGTGGTCTCGGCGAGTCGCCGTTCGAGTTCGGCGACGGCCGCTCCGACGGTGGAGCGCAGAGTCAGGTGGCGCTGGTCCGCCGCCGCCGCTTCACGCTCCGCGTCTTCGGCCCGCTGAGCGAGGTCGCCGGCCCGCCGCTCCGCGTCGGTCACCTCGGCGTGCTCGTCGTCCACCTGGCGTGCGGCCTCGCCTTGTTCGCGTACCGCTGGCCACAGAGCGGCCAGCGCGGCGGCGAGGGAGCCGAGGGCGTGGCGTACACCGGTGAGTCCCGCCCGGTCAGCGGGCAACCCCAGATCGGTGGCGGCCTCGGTGAGCTCGGTGGTGGCGCGCTCGGCTCGCCCTGCCGTCTCGGCCACCTCGGCGGCGCGCTCCTCACGCCGCGTGCGGGCCTTGCGTACGGCTTCGGCGGCGGCGCTCACGAGCGCGTGTGCCCGGGTGAGCGGCGACTCGTCGGGGACGGAGGCGAGTTCGGTGTCGAGCGTGCGACGGCGGCCCGCGATCGCCTCGGAGCGATCCGCGATCCCCTCCGACTCCTCGCGCAGAGAGGCGAGTTCGATGCAGAGCGCGGCGACGCGGGCCCTACGTGCCGCCTCGCGCGCGCCTTCGCCGATGTACGTGGCGGCGGGCTTCGCCCACGTGCCGGTGAGCGCGCCGACACGGAAGCGGCCGTCCGCTGCCACCCATGTCCCTGCTCCTCCCCCGCTGCCCAGGCCGATGGAGGCGAGCAGACCGGTCAACGCCGCTTCGTCCGGGGTCGCGGCGTGTCCGTCGCCATGGTCCAGGGCCGGGCGCAGCACATCGGCCAGGGAAGGACCTTTCACGGGTCCGTTCGACGGGGAGAGCAGCACGTCGTGCCCGTTCACCGCGAGGGCTGAGCCGTCGGGGAGCACCCAGGCGTCGAGGAGGCCGGAGGCCTCCAGCGCCGCTTCGAGCCCCGCGCACTCGGGTTCGGGCAGGTCGATACGGAAGTCGACCAGGCGCCAGAGCGGCGCTCCGGGCGACTGGTCACGAAGACCGGGGGTGCGGGTGGCGGGGGGCTGGGGCTCGTGACCGCCGCCCGCCTCCAGGGCGGCAAGCTCCCGCCGCGCCTCGTCGGCGCGCTCCGTCAGCTCCGAGGCCCGGCGGGCGGCCTCGGCCGCCTGGTCGGCGAGGTCCGCCGAGCGGACGGTGTGCGCCGTGGCCGCATGGACCCGGGCCGGGTAGGGGCCGTCGAGGTGGCGGGTCCATTCCTGGAGTTCGTCGAGGAGCCCGGTCTCGTCGGGGAAGGCCAGCTCCGTCCAGGCCCGGGAGCGTTCGCGTACGTCGTCCAAGAGGGCCCGGCCGGCCCGCGCGGCACCCTCGTCCGCCTCACGGTGCGACTGGGTGGCCAGGGCGAGGTCGGTCTCCGCCTCGTCGAGACGGCCGGACGCCCGGCGGTGCGCGGCGGTAGCCCCCTCGGCTGCTTCGACGAGGCCCTCGACATGGGCAAGGGAGCGTTGGGCGCGGCCGGCGGCCTCCTCTGCGGCGCGCCGCAGTTCGAGCTCGGGCAGCCGGTCGTCCATGGGCAGCGCGATGTGAGCGGCGGTGGCGTGCTCCCGCGCCTGGGCGAAGTTCTCCTGGACCCTGAGCCGCGCGGCACGGAGTCGGTTCTCGGCGGCGCCGAGCCGACCGAGCGCCTTGGCGTGGAGGGCGGCCGCCTGCTCCCGGTCTCCGCGCGCCCGGTCCGCCGCCTGCGCCGTTCGCGTCACGGCCAGCGCAGCGTGTTCCAGTTCCCGCGCGTCGCCCATCTCGGGCGCCTCGCGCAGGGCCTTCTCCTGGGCCCGCAGGCGCTCGGCGGTCTCCGCCAGGGAACTGATCTCCTCCCCGGCCGCCTCCCGCTTCTCCTCGGCGTGCCTCCGCCGCTCCTGCGCCTCGGCCAGATCCCGCTGCACGCGCTCGTAGCGGGAGTGCTCGGCGCGCGGAAGTCGTGCCCGGCGGCGGGTGGCGATGCGGGCGTAGCGTCGGTAGTGCTCCAGGAAGGCTGAGGCGGCCCGCTCGGCGGCGGAGGCGGCGGCCAGCTCGTCCTTCTCCTCGTCGAGGGAGCGGAACGCCTCGGCCACGTCGGCGATGACGGCCTGGTCCATGGGCGGCAGGGCCTCGGTGAGAGCGCGGGAGAGGGCGGCTTCGTTGGGCCGCTTGGAGAGCTGGGGCTGGCGCAGCTGGATGAGCAGGTCGACCAAGGCGGCGTACCGCTGGTCTCCGAGGCCGAAGAGTGCTTCGTCGACCGCTCGGCGGTACGCCCTGGCCTGGTCGTACACCAGGCCGTGCCCCGCGACCGCTTCGGCGAGCCGGTCCCGGGACAGAGCGGTGCCGGTCGCGTCGAGCAGCCGGAAGGTCTCCTCCGTGCGCTCGGTGGAGCCGTGGTCGACACGCTGGCGGGTGACGGCGTACCAGTGGCGGGAGATGCCTCTCCCACTGACGGCCTTGAGTCCGCACAGCAGCGTACGGAAGTGCTGCTCGCCGGTCGTGTCGTCGAGCCTGCCGAACTCGATCCACGTATAGCCGAGCCGTTCGGAGTGCGGGTGCTCGCCGCCGAGGAGCAGGTTCCACTCCATCCTCTTGCCCGGGTCGCCGTCGGGTTCGACACGGCGCGGGCTGAGGTCGCCGTCGAGCAGGAACGGCAGCGTCAGCGCGAGGACCTTGGACTTGCCGGTGCCGTTGTTGCCGCGGAGCAGCAGGCGTCCGTCCCGGAAGTGGAACTCCTCCACGTCGTAGTGGAACAGGTCGACGAGCCCGACGCGCAGGGGCTGCCAGCGGGATCGCCGTGGGGTGGGGAGGCGGGTCACGAGGCGGCCTTTCGCTGCGAGGGCACGGAGGCGGAACCGGGCTCGCGGATGACGGTCGTGCCGACCGCGTACCGGGCCAGGGCGGGGCGGGCCACAACCGCGTGCGGGGTACGGGACACCAGGCCGAGCGCGGTGAGCCGGGCGACGGCTTGTTCGACGAGCTCGGTCTCCATGCCCGGCTCCCGGGCGGACTTCGACCAGAAACCGCCGTGCTCGGCCGCGAGTTCGCGGACGCGCAGGGCGAGAGCACCGGGGGTGACCGGCCCGTCGGCGGCGGCGAGATACTCGGCGAGCAGCAGGGTGATGTGGCCGTGGGTGCCCTGTTCGGGCATGCGGAGGTCGGTCAGGTCGTCGTCGGGGTCGACCATGGCGATCCCCTCGGCCCGCACCTCGGCGACGAGCCCCGTCAGCTCGTTGATCCGGGCGGTGAGGAAGCCGCGCTGCCGGGTGAGGTAGCCGAGTTCGGCATCGGTCAGGTCGTCGTAGTAGAGCACCGGGTCGTCGAGAAGCCTGCGGGTGAGTGAGCGGCGCATGGCGCGGAAGCGCAGCTCGTCGCTGTCCAGGGCGGTTTCCGCGACCAGCTCGGCGAGCCGGTCCTCGAAGACGTCCGCCCGCACGGTGGAGGGGCCCCGCCGGGTGGCGAGGAGGCCGGCCAGGACCCGCCGTTCCACGTCGTACAGTACGTCGCCCACTCCGCTGACGTATGCCTCCTCCTCGCCCGCGACGCGCCGCAGCACTCCGAGGTCGAGCAGAAGCCGTACGACGGCCGCGAGGTCGAGGCGTTCGTCTCGGCGCTCCAGGGCGAACTCGACCCCCGCAGCGGCGAGTCGGGGATCGGCGGCGTCGAGGACGATCTGGCCGGCGAGGCGCCCGAGGGCGATCTGGGCCTCGCCCCGTTCGAGGGCGGCGAGCGCGAGGCAGAACAGGACGTAGCGGCGGCGGGTGAACGGGGCGGCGCCCCGGCTCGCCTCTCTGGCCGGGTGCGTGGGGTCGGTGAGGACACCGGGGATCTTGCGCAGCCGCGCCGTCTCGGCGTCCACGTGAAGGGACCAGCCCGTGTTGCGATCGAACCACTCCCGGAGCTCAGGCGCGTGCCTGCGGACGAGTCGGAACTCGTCGGCGTGGCGGCCGCGCGCGAGGAGGAGAGGGTGTTTCAGCAGGGCGCGCGCTGCTTTGCGCAGGTCGGCGGCGTGCTGGCCCTCCAGCACCTCGGCGAGTGGTCCGGTCATCGGCCAGGGTCTCCGTCCTTCAGGTCGTCTCCGTCCGTCAGGTCGACGATCTCGACGACGTGGTCCGGGCCGCTGAAGACACCGCCGGGCGTGCGGATCTCGGCGGTGGTGCCGTCGGTGAGCGCGGTGAGTCTGATTTCCATGGAGCCGTCGTTGCTGGTGGCCACGGTGTGCCGCATGCCGGGTCGCCAGGTGGCCAGCGCGTCTCCGAGCAGTTGGAGGAACAGACCGAAGGAGGCCGGGTCGAGCTCGCCGAGTTCGGACAGGCGTGTGACGCCGTCGGTGACGAGCCGAGCGCGGGCGGCGGCGGTCTCCGCGGCCTGCTTGGCGGCCGTCTCGGCGAGAGCACGCCGCCGCTCCTCCCGGTCCTCGACCTTGCGGGGCTTCCCGCGCCGCTCGTAACTCCCGGTGCGGCGCAGCTGGGGGCTGATGCGCAGCGGCTCCGCCTCCGCCCACGGAGTGGCAGCCGGGACGGACCGCGCCGCGCGGGCGGTGAGTGTGTCGGCGTCGACGGTGAGATGCCGGGCCGAATAGAGGCCGAAGGCCGCCCGCCACAGTCGGTGCCGGGCGTCGTCGTCGGCAGCCTCGGCGAACCAGCGGGCCAGGGTCCGGAAGTCGGCGGACCGGTCCGAGCGCCCCGATCGGCGCTCGTTCAGTGCCCGTACGACGGCCAGGAGCTGCGGGATCGCACCGAGCGCCCGGCCACGCAGGAGCCGGGCCTGGGACTCGTGCCCTTCCCTGCTGATGAACCACGCGCCGAGCCCCGCCCAGCGCGCGGCCCACCGCTCGTACACCTCGCGCTCCGCGCTCTCGGACTCTTCCGGCGAGGCGTCGGCTGCCTCGCGCCGGGCGGCGGCCCTCAACAGAGGCTCCGCCCTTCCGTCCTCCTCCAACTCCAGAATCAGCCGGGCGATCCGCCCGCCCAGCGTGATCAGATCCTGGATGAACCGCTCCAGGTACTGGATGAGCCTGTCCTTGTAAGCGAGGAAGACCTCCTCTTCGACGTCGTGCAGATCGATGGTCCGCTGGAGCGAACCCATGAAGGCGCGCGCGTTGTCGGCGAGCGCCGCGAAGCGGCTGGCCAGCGCGTCGAGTGCCAGGTGTACCTTGGCCGGGTCGGGCTCGTCCTCGGCGGCCAGGACGAGCAGGGCGCGCAGGTGGGTGACGATGTCGTGCAGGGCGACGGCCTGGAGCGCGCCGCGGCGGCCGAGTGCCTCGTCATAGACGGACAGCGCGGCCTCGGCGGCCTCACCCTCGCGCGTGAGCTGGTAGATGAACCGCTTCCGGTAGAAGTCCTCGACGGCGGTGACCCGGGCGGTGTCCGGATCGGCCCGCAGATTGCCCCAGACGACGAGCTTGTCAAGCGCGGCGACGACGGCCTCGGGGTCAGCGGGGCGGATGTCCTCCGGCAGCGCCCCATGCACGTCCTCGGGACGCAGATGAACCGCGAAGCGCTCCTTGGCCACGAGGAACACCCGCATCACCTGGCGGTAGAGCGGGGTGTTCGGCACGGTGAGGTGGGCGAAGGGGCCGAATCCGTCCGGCTCGGGATCCGGACCGGCCGAGGCGGTGGAAACGCTGACGTTCATCGTCGGCCATTCTCCCCCAGGCGCCGCCCCCACCGGCAAGACCCCGAAGGACCTGGCTGATTCACGCCGTCGCGATCACTGCCAGGAGCGGCGCTGAACCGCTCGGTGCGGCCGGATATCCGCCTACAGTCCCGCCGTACCCGCCGCTACCCGAGGAACGACAACCGCACCTGAAGCGCCGGGCGGCAGCGCATTGCTGCGCACACGAAACGCCGAGCCGGCACCTACCCCAGGAACGACAACCGCACCTGGCGCTCCGGGTTGTCCTTGTTGGTGTCCACCAGGCAGATCGACTGCCAGGTGCCCAGTTCCAGGCGTCCTGCGATCACCGGGAGCGTCACATGGGGTGGGACCAGGGCCGGGAGGACGTGGTCGCGGCCGTGGCCCGGGGAGCCGTGGCGGTGCTGCCAGCGGTCGTCGGCCGGGAGGAGGTGGTGGAGCGCCGTCAGGAGGTCGCTGTCGCTGCCCGCTCCCGTTTCGAGGATGGCCAGGCCGGCCGTGGCGTGGGGGACGAAGAGGTTGAGGAGGCCGTCGCTGCCGGGGGCCGTCTCCGTGAGGAAGTCCGTGCAGGCCCGGGTGAGGTCGGTGACCGTCTCCGTGGTGCCGGTGGTGAGCGTGAGCACGCGGGTGGTGAAGGTGGACATGAGGCCATCCTGCCGGTCGGAGTGCGGGATCGCGCCTCCACGCTCCACGGGACCGGGGGAAGATCCCGGGCCACTCTGCGGTTGGTGGAATCGTGAACGATTTCGGGGTTGAGAGCAGGCGGGGCGTTCGGGACGTCGACGTGGTCGTGATCGGTGCCGGACAGGCGGGGCTTTCCGCCGCCTTTCACCTGCGGCGCACAGGCCTCGCGCCCGACCGCGACTTCGTCGTCCTCGACCACGCCCCGCGCCCCGGCGGCGCGTGGCAGTTCCGCTGGCCCTCGCTCACGTACGGCAAGGTCCACGGGATGCACGCGCTGCCCGGGATGGAGCTGACCGGCGCGGACGCGCGGCGGCCCTCGTCCGAGGTGATCGGCGAGTACTTCACGGCGTACGAGGAGCGTTTCGACCTGCGCGTCCACCGGCCGGTGGAGGTGAGCGCCGTCCGCCAGGGCGAGGGCGGGCGGCTGCTCGTGGAGACCTCGGAGGGGACGTACGCGACCCGCGCCCTGATCAGCGCGACCGGCACCTGGGACCGGCCCTTCTGGCCTCGCTACCAGGGCCAGGAGACCTTCCGCGGCCGTCAGCTGCACACCGCGGACTACCCCGGCCCCGAGGCGTTCGCGGGCCGGCGGGTGATCGTGGTCGGCGGCGGGGCCTCGGGGACGCAGCATCTGATGGAGATCGCGGAGGTCGCGGCCGAGACGACCTGGGTGACCCGGCGCGAGCCGGTCTACCGCGAGGGTCCGTTCGGCGAGATGCAGGGCCGGGCGGCGGTCGCGCTGGTCGAGGAGCGGGTACGGCAGGGTCTGCCACCACAGAGCGTCGTCTCCGTCACCGGGCTCCCGCTCACCGACGCGATCCGCGACGCGCGGGAGCGCGGCGTCCTGGACCGCAACCCCATGTTCGACCGGATCACACCGACCGGAGTGGCCTGGGCCGACGGCCGGACCGTCGACGCCGATGTGATCCTCTGGGCGACCGGCTTCCGCGCCGCCATCGACCACCTCGCCCCGCTCAGGCTCCGCGAGCCGGGTGGCGGCATCCGGGTGGAGGGCACGCGGGCGGTACGGGACGAGCGCGTCCACCTCGTCGGCTACGGGCCCTCGGCCTCGACGATCGGCGCCAACCGGGCAGGGCGGGCCGCCGTCACCGAGATCCGCAGCCTCCTGGAGAGGGAGCCCGTCGCGGCCCCGTAGGTCAGCCGGGTCCAGCCGGCCCAGTGCACCCGAACGGCCAGGTCAGCCCGCCGCGGCAGCACGACGGTTGGCGTTGAACTCCCGGACGTTCGCCTGGTGTTCGGCGTAGTCGGCGGTGAACCGGGTGTCCCCCGGCTTCACGGTCACGAAGTACAGCCAGTCGCCCTCGGCCGGCTGGATCGCCGCCGTCATGGCCTGCTCGCCCGGGTTGCCGATCGGGGTGGGCGGCAGGCCGGGGTGCTCGTACGTGTTGAACGGGCTGTCGATCTTGGTGTCGGCGTGGGTGGTGTCGACGGTGGAGCGCCCCATCGCGTAGTTCAGCGTGGAGTCCATCTGGAGCGCCATGCCCCGGGCCAGCCGGTTGTAGACGACGCGGGCGACCTTGCCCATGTCCTCGCCGGTGTCGGCCTCCGCCTGCACGATGCTGGCGATGATCACCGTCTGGTGCACGCTCACCTTGTTTCGCTGGGCCCCGGCGGCGATGTGGTCGGCGCCGAAGCGTTTCCCCGCCGTCTGGACCATGTACCGCAGCAGGCTCTCCGGGGTCGTCGTGGCGGCCACCGGGTACGTCGCCGGGAAGAGGTACCCCTCGGGGTTCCCCTGGGCGGCGGCCGGCAGTCCGAGGGCCGTGGCCGGGGCGTCCGCGACACTGCGGGTGGTGCCCTCGGCAAGGCCGAGGGAGCGGTCGACCGCCGCGTAGACCTGGCCCGCCCGCCAGCCTTCCGGGACGAGCAGGGTCCGCCGCTTCTCGGGTACGGGGACGGGTGTACGGCCCTCGTCGCCGAGCAGGAGCAGGGGGACGGTGATCGCCGTGGCCACGGCGAGGGCCGCGCCGCCCAGGAGCAGAGCAAGCCGGCCGCGGCGGGTGAGCCGGGAGCGGCGGCGACGGTGTTCGGGCTGCCAGGACCGGTGCGTCATGGGCGCACGCTAACCCGCGCCGCGCGTGAATCCGGGGAGCCCGCACATGAGGCGGCGCCGCCGATCCCCTGGGACGGGGGACCGACGGCGCCGCCTTCCTGCCGGGCGTGAGGTCAGACGAGCCAGCCCAGGAAGTGGAAGACGCCGGCGAGCAGGTCGGTGATGACGTTCATGGTGGTGCGTTCTCCTTGTGCAGGTACAGCGGTGGGATGTCTGTACGACATCCGCGGGACAGTGCGCGGTCGCGGTCTGCAGCCCGTCGCTTGCGCACCGTAATCATCAGCTGTCACAAGGGAGTTGAGCAACGGAACCGGAAACGATCACACGTTCTGGGGAACAACCGCTCCCGCGTTCGTGTGTTCGCCACGGCGCACGAGGGCCGCGTACCGGCCGTCTCGGGCGAGGAGTTCCTCATGGGTGCCGCGCTCGGCGATCCGGCCGGCTTCGAGGACCATGATCTGGTCCGCGTCCCGGACGGTGGAGAGCCGGTGGGCGATGGTGATGGTGGTCCGTCCGGCGGAGAGGGCGTCGATCGCCTGCTGCACCGCGTGTTCGGTACGGGTGTCCAGCGCACTGGTCGCCTCGTCGAGGATGAGCACGGGAGGGTCGCGCAGGATGGTCCGGGCGATGGCGAGGCGCTGCTTCTCGCCACCCGAGAAGCGGTAGCCGCGCTCGCCGACGAGGGTGTCGTACCCCTCGGGCAGGCCGGCGATGTGGTCGTCGATCTGCGCGGCGCGGGCGGCGGCGCGGATCTCCTCGTCCGTGGCGTCGGGCTTGGCGAAGCGCAGGTTGTCGGCGACCGAGGCATGGAAGAGGTACGTCTCCTGGGAGACCACGCCGACGGCCCGGGCGAGGCTGTCGAAGTCGAGGTCGCGGACGTCGACGCCGTCGATCAGGACCCTGCCGCCGGTCACGTCGTAGAGCCGGGGCACCAGATAGCTGAGGGTGGACTTGCCGGAGCCGGTGGGTCCGACGACGGCGAGGCTGCCGCCGGCCGGGACGGTCAGGTCGATGGAGTCGAGCGTCGGACGGCCGGGGCTCTCGGGGTCGTAGCGGAAGTCGACGTTCTCGAACGTCACCTCGCCACTGATCTTCTCCAGACGGACCGGGGTCGCGGGCTCGGTGATGTCGACGGGGAGGTCGAGGTACTCGAAGATCCGCTGGAAGAGGGCGAGGGAGGTCTGCATCTGGACGCCGGTGGACAGCAGGCTCACGGCCGGCCGGAACAGGCCCTGCTGGAGCGAGACGAAGGCGACGAGCGTGCCCAGCGAGATGGCCGGGCCTCCGGCCTGGAGGGCGAAGCCCGCGGCCCAGTAGATCAGCGCGGGCATGGCTGCCATGACGATGCCTATCGTCGACATCCGCCAGCGGCCGGCCATGGAGGAGCGCACTTCGAGGTCGACGAGGCGCTCGGACTCCTCGGCGAAGGACTTCGTCAGCGAGTCGGAGCGGCCCATGGTGCGGCCGAGCAGGATGCCGCTGACGGAGAGCGACTCGGTGACGGTCGCGGCCATCACGGCCATCTGCTTCTGCCGCTGAGTGGTGATCTTCTTGCGCTCGCGGCCGACGCGGCGGCTGATCCAGACGAAGAGCGGCAGCAGGAGCAGCGAGACGACGGTGAGCCGCCAGTCGAGGACGAGCATCGCGACGACGGTGGCGACGACGGCGGTGAGGTTCGAGACGAGGGAGGTGGCGGTCGAGGTGACCGTCGCCTGCATGCCGCCGATGTCGTTGGCGATCCGGGACTGGACCTCGCCCGTACGCGTCCGGGTGAAGAAGGCGAGCGGCATCCGCTGCAGCTGGGCGTAGACCGCGGTGCGCAGATCGTGCATCACCCGCTGGCCGACGGTGGTGGAGATGAGGGTCTGGAGCACGCCGAAGACGCTCGTCATCACGGCGGTGACGATCATGCCGAGGGCGAGCAGGCTCAGCAGCCCGGTGCGGCCCTGCGGGATCGCGGTGTCGAGGATCTCCCTGAGGAGGAACGGCGACGCCACCGTCACCAGGGACGAGGCGCCGACGAGCAGGCCGACGACGGCGAGCCGGCCGCGGTAGGGATGGAAGAGCCGCAGGATGCGCCGCGTCTGCGCGGGCTCCTTCGGCTGCACGGGATCGCGCGGTGGAGGTGTCCAGTCGGACTCTTCGTGGTGACGCATGGGCTCCTACGAGGGGTGCGGAGATCAAAGGAGATCAGAGCATAGCTCATTGTTACCTATACTCATAATGAACCAGGTCCTGATATCGTCTCCCCCATGAACACGCCCGACGCCGACGGCCTTCTCGCCGAGCAGCTGCTGCGCCTCACCCGACGGCTGCAGCGCAGCCAGAAGCGGCTGCTCGAGCCGGTCGGCATCACCCCCGCGCAGTCCCGGCTGCTGCGCACGGTCGCGCACTACGAGCACCCGCCGCGGATGGCCGACCTCGCCGCGCGCCTGGAGGTCGTCCCCCGGGCGGTCACGAGTCTCGTGGACGGTCTGGAGACCGCCGGACGGGTCCGCCGCGTCCCCGACCCGACGAACAGACGGGTGGTCAGGATCGAGCTCACCGACGACGGACGCGAGACCCTCCGCGCGTTGCGGAGCGCGCGCAGGGCCGCCGCAGAGGACATCCTTGCTCCATTGACCGTCGATCAGCGCGAGGTGCTCGGAGGTCTGCTGTCCGCTCTGGTCGACCACGTGCCGGAGCGCCGCTGCTGACCGCGCGGGGACCGGGCGCCGAGGGGAGCCGTGACATGCCACTGCTGGAGCCGAACCCACGGGCCCTGCGCGCCGGTACGAAGCGGACTCCGGCCCCCGACCGGGTCCCCGCCCTGCAGTCCCGGGGGACGCCGCGCCTGCTGCGGGAGGAGCTGGTCGCGCTCCTCGGCCCCGAGAAGATCCTCTCGAAGATCTCCGATCTGGTGCGGTACGCCTCCGACGCCAGCCCCTACCGCTTCGTGCCGCAGGTCGTGGTGGTCGCCCAGGACATCGACGACATCACCACCGTTCTCTCCTTCGCCCACGGCAAGGGCCGCGAGGTCGTCTTCCGGGCGGCGGGGACGAGCCTGAACGGGCAGGCGCAGGGGGAGGACATCCTCGTCGACGTGCGCCGCCACTGGGCGGGGGTCGAGGTCCTCGACGGCGGCGCACGCGCCCGGATCCGCCCCGGCACCACGGTCGCCCGCGCCAACGCGGCCCTCGCCCGTCACGGCCGGGTCCTCGGCCCCGACCCCGCGAGCGCCATCGCCTGCACGATCGGCGGGGTCGTCGCCAACAACGCCTCGGGCATGACGGCCGGGACGACCAGGAACTCGTACCGTACGGTCGCCTCCCTCACCTTCGTGCTGCCGAGCGGCACCGTCGTCGACACGGGCGACCCGGGCGCCGACGAGGAGCTCGCGCGCGCCGAGCCCCGGCTGTGCGCCGGGCTGATGGCGCTCAAGGCCGAGATCGAGGCCGATCCGGAGCTGGTCGCCCGCATCCGCGCCAAGTACGCCATCAAGAACACCAACGGCTACCGCCTGGACGCCTTCCTGGACGGCGACACGCCGGTGCGGATCCTGCGCGGCCTGATGGTCGGCTCGGAGGGGACGTTCGGCTTCATCTCGGAGGTCGTCTTCGACACGCTGCCGCTGGAGCGGCACGTCTCCACGGCGCTGCTGTTCTTCCCCTCGCTGCCCGCCGCGGCCGCCGCCGTGCCGCGTTTCAACGAGGCGGGAGCCGTCGCGGTCGAGCTGATGGACGGCAACACGCTGCGCGCCTCGGTCAGCGTCTCCGGGGTCCCCGCCGACTGGGCGCGGCTGCCCGGGGAGACGGCGGCGCTGCTCGTGGAGTTCCGCGGCGCGGACAGCGCCGCGCAGGAGGGGTACGAGCGGGCGGCCGCCGAGGTACTGGAGGGGCTTGAGCTCGTCGCGCCGGTCGCCTCGGTGGAGAACGCGTTCACCCGCGACCCGGGCACGATCGCCGGGTACTGGAAGGCCCGGAAGGCCTTCGTGACGGCGGTGGGCGGCTCGCGCCCGTCCGGTACGACGCTGATCACCGAGGACTTCGCCGTACCGCCGGACCGGCTCGCCGAGGCCTGCGCCGACCTTCTCGACCTGCAGTCGCGGCACGGATTCGACGCGGCCGTGGCCGGTCACGCCGCACACGGCAACCTGCACTTCCTGCTGGCCTTCGACACCGGCGACCCGCGGGACGTGGCGCGGTACGCCGCGTTCATGGACGAGTTCTGCAAGCTGGCGGTGGAGCGGTTCGACGGCTCGCTCAAGGCCGAACACGCCACCGGCCGCAACATCGCCCCCTTCCTGGAGCTGGAGTGGGGCACGAGGGCGACGGAGCTGATGTGGCGGACCAAGGAGGTCATCGACCCCGACGGGGTGCTCGCGCCGCGGATCGTCCTCGACCGTGATCCGCAGGCCCATCTCCGCGGCCTCAAGACGATCCCGAGGGTGGAGGCGATCGCCGACCCGTGCATCGAGTGCGGCTTCTGCGAACCGACCTGTCCCAGCCAGGACCTGACGACGACTCCGCGCCAGCGCATCGTCCTGCGCCGGGAGATGATGCGCCAGAGCGACGGATCCGCAGTGGAGGCGAGCCTGCTGGACGCCTACGGCTACGACGCCGTGGACACCTGCGCCGGCGACTCCATGTGCAGGCTGGCCTGCCCGGTCGGGATCGACACGGGGGCGCTGATGAAGGAGTTCCGCCATCAGCGGCACTCACCGCGCGAGGAGCGGATCGCGGCCCTCGCGGCCAGGAACTTCCGTGCCGTGGAAGCCTCGGCCCGCCTCGCCGTCGCGGCGGCCGACCGGATCGGCGACCGCGTCCTGGGTGCGGTGACGGGAGCGGCGCGCAAGGCGGTGCGGCCCGATCTCGTACCGGAGTGGGTGCCGGAGATCCCGGGCGCCGCCGCCCGCCGTCTTCCCCGTACGCACCGCCCGGCGGCGGTGGCCGTCTACTACCCGGCGTGTGTGAACCGGATCTTCGGCGCGCCGAAGGGCGTGCGGGGGCCGTCCCTCCCCGAGGCGATGGTGGCTCTCTCCGGCCGGGCGGGCAGGCCGGTGTGGATCCCGGACGACGTGGCCGGCACGTGCTGCGCCACGATCTGGCACTCGAAGGGATACGAGCGCGGCAACGAGGTGATGGCCAACCGGATCGTCGAGGCGGCCTGGGGCTGGACGGCGGGCGGGCGGCTGCCGCTGGTGGTCGACGCCTCCTCCTGCACGCTCGGGATCGCGCACGAGGTCGTGCCCTATCTCACCGACGAGAACCGGGAGTTGCACGCGGAGCTGGCGGTCGTCGACTCGCTCGTATGGGCGGCGGACGAGCTGCTGCCCCGGCTCGACGTACGCCGCACGGTCGGCTCGGCGGTGGTGCATCCGACCTGCTCCATGCGGCATCTGGGGGACGAGGAGCACTTGACGGCGCTGGCGAGGGGGTGCGCCGAGGAGGTCGTCGTACCCGCCGACGCGGGCTGCTGCGCCTTCGCGGGAGACCGGGGCATGCTCCATCCGGAGCTGACGGATTCGGCCACCGCGCGCGAGGCCGCCGAGGTGACGGCGCGTCCGTTCGACGTGCATCTGTCGGCCAACCGTATGTGTGAGATCGGTTTGGAGCGGGCGACGGGGCGGAGCTATCAGTCGGTGCTCCTGGCGCTGGAGCGTGCGACACGGCCCTCGTGACAGGGCTCTGACGCACCGTCCGGCACGACGAGGGTCCCTTACCCCATGTGGGTGAGGGACCCTCGTCGTCCGCATGGTCCGGTGATCCGGAATGGAAGAGTCCAACTACCCGTCGCAAGAATCCAATCCGCGCCCTTGCGCACTACCAGTCTCCATTGTCAGGGTCCTCAGCGGGATTCATGAGCCAGCCGTGCACACAGCTACTGGAGGTTCCATGAACGACAACGCACCGCAGCCCCCCAGCCGCCGCTCCGTCCTGCGGACCACGGCCGGGGTCGCGGGGGCGGGCATCGGTCTCGGCGCCCTGGGCGCCGGCAACGCCGAAGCCGCCTCCTCCGAGGGTGCCGCGGCCGCCGCGGCGGCCGCCCGGGCCCCGCGGCGCAGAGGCGCCACCATGGCCGGTGTCCCCTTCGAACGGCGCTCCACGGTCCGGGTCGGCATCGTCGGCCTCGGCAATCGCGGCGGCAGCATGATCGACCTCTTCCTCGCCCTTCCCTGGGTGCGGGTGGTCGCGATCTGCGACCCCGTCAAGGACAAGACGGAGCGCGCCGCGGCCAAGGTCGTCGCCGCCGGACAGCCCTCCCCCGCCGTGTACACGAAGGGCGAGGACGACTACGAGAACCTCTGCAAGCGCTCGGACCTCGACTTCGTCTACGTGGCGACGCCCTGGGAGCTCCACTTCGCGATGGCGCGGGCCGCGATGCTGAACGGCAAGCACGTCGGCGTGGAGTGTCCGGTCGCGATGACCATGGACGACCTGTGGGAGCTGGTCGATCTCTCCGAGCAGACCCGCCGCCACTGCATGCAGCTCGAGAACTGCTGCTACGGCCGCAACGAGATGCGGGTCCTGCGGATGGCCCACGCGGGCAGGTTCGGGGATCTGCTCCACGGGGCGGGGGCGTACAACCACGACCTGCGCGAACTGATGTTCTCGCCGACGTACTACGAGGGTCCCTGGCGCCGGGTCTGGCACACCAGGCTGCGGGGCGATCTCTACCCGAACCACGGGTTCGGTCCGGTCGCCAACTACATGGACGTCAACCGGGGCGACCGCGTGGTGAGCATCAGCAGCTTCGGGACACCGGCGCTGGGCCTCGCCCAGTACCGGGCGGAGCACATGCCTCCGGGCGACCCGAGCTGGAAGGAGACGTACATCGAGAGCGACCGGACGATCAGTCTGGTCCAGACGGCGAAGGGCCGCGTGATCCGGCTGGAGCACGACGTCTCGACCCCGCACCCCTACAGCAGGATCAACAGCCTGGGCGGCACCCGGGGCGTGTTCGAGGACTATCCGGCCCGGATCTATCTGGAGCCGGACCACCAGGGTCACCAGTGGGGCGACTTCGGGGAGTACGCCACGGAGTTCGACCACTGGCTCTGGAAGGAGCATTCCAATCCACCCGGCGGACACGGGGGGATGGACTACATCATGATCTACCGGCTGATGCAGACCATGCAGCTCGGCCTCGTCCCCGACTTCGACGTCTACGACGCGGCGGTGTGGACGGCGCCGGTGCCGCTGAGCCACGCCTCGATCAAGGCGAAGGGCGCGCCTCAGGCGATCCCGGACTTCACCCGTGGCGAGTGGCAGAAGCCCCGGTCCGGCGTGGACTCGGCCCGTCCGGCCTAGGCCCAATGCCGGTGACTTAAATGTCCTGCGCTCGTTGGTTGTGGTGTGGCGAGGGTGGGGCAGGTCAGGGTGCCTGCGGGTGAGCGGTTGTCGGAC
>NZ_JBHUYJ010000052.1:13180-55414 GCF_042668715.1 Streptomyces sp. NPDC057271 | reverse complement strand
GCCGCTCAAACGGGCCGAGCACCGCAACCGGACACCAACCGCACCGAACACCATCACCACCACCCGACAAGGCACAACCTAAGTCACCGGCATTGGACCTAGACCCCCGCCGCCCCGAGCAGCGACCCCGCCCCGTACGTCACCGCCATCGCCAGCGCCCCGCCGCCCATGGTGCGCAGGACCGCGCGGCGGGGTGGGGCCGCGCCCAGTCGGGCGCTCCACCAGCCGGTGAGGGCCAGGGCGGTGAGGACCGAGAGGACCGTGATCCAGAGGCGGGTGGAGGCGGGCGGGAGGACGATCGCGAGGAGGGGGAGCAGCGCGCCTGCCGTGAAGGCGAGGAAGCTGGCGCCGGCCGCGTGCCAGGGGTTGGTCAGAGCGTCGGGGTCGATGCCGAGTTCCACGCGCGCGTGGGCGCGCAGGGCGTCGCGGGCGGTGAGCTGTTCCGCGGCCTCGCGGGCGACGACCCGCGAGAGGCCGCGGGCCGACAGGAGGTCCGTCAGTTCGGCCAGTTCGGCTTCCGGGTCCTCACGGAGTTCGCGTCTCTCCTCGGCCAGCGCCGCCATCTCCGCGTCGCGCTGCGTGGAGACCGAGACGTACTCCCCCACCGCCATCGACATCGATCCGGCCAGCAGTCCGGCCAGGCCGGCGGTGAGGAGCGTGGCCCGTGAGTCGGTCGCGCCAGCGACGCCGACGACGAGGCCCGCGGTGGAGACGATTCCGTCGTCGGCTCCGAGTACGGCGGCCCGGAGCCAGTTGAGACGGGTGCCGAGACCTCCGCCGTGGGCCTCGTCGTGGGCGGGTGCGTCAGTCACCCGGGGAGGGTCTCATCCGGTCCGTCACCAGACGCGGACCGACCCGCCCGGGGCGAAGGCGGGGCTCGTCGCGCCCGCCGGGACCTCCTTCAAGGGCTCGGCGATCTCCTCGACGGTGGGGCCGTGCACGGCGGCCAGGGCGTCCAGGAACGGCAGGTCGAAGCCGTACACGCGGGCCGCGTTGCCGCCGGCCATCGCCGCCACCTCCTCCCTCGGCAGCCCCGCGTAGGCGATGCGGAGGCCTTCGCGGGAGTACGGCGTCGTGCCCTCGTCGTGCGGGTAGTCGCTGCCCCACATGATCTTGTCGAGGCCGATCCGGTCGCGCAGCGGCACCTCGTGCGGGCGCATGAAGCTCGCGCCGACGAAGCAGTTGTCGCGCCAGACCTCGCTGGGGCCCTTGCCCATGGACTCCGCGAGTCCCGCGCCGAACCTGGACTCGGCGGTGGCCGCCCGGGAGGCCGCCGCGACCAGGCGGGCGTGGTAGTAGTCCAGCATCTCGACGACCCCGGGGATCCAGCCCGAGCCCTGCTCGGTGAGGACGAGTCTGAGTTCCGGGTGGCGGCGGAAGGCCCCGCCGAAGACGAGGTGCCAGAGCGCCCGGTGCGAGAACCACGTCGTCTCCACCATGAACACCGCGCGCGCCGCAGGTTCGTCGCCGAGCGGCGGCGATGCGGAGCCGCCGTGGTGGTTGACCGGGACGTCCAGCTCGGCGCAGACCGCCCAGATCGGGTCGTACGTCCGCGAGTACAGCTCGGGGATCCCGCTGCCGGGCGGGGCGCCCGGGAGGAGGATGCCGCCGGTCAGGCCGGCCTCCTTGGTGCGGCGGATCTCCTTCACGGCCTCGTCGACGTCGTTGAGGAGGATCTGCGCGACGCCCGCCCGGCGACCGGGGGTGTCCGCGCAGAAGTCGGCGAGCCAGCGGTTGTGCGCGCGCAGCCCGGCCCAGCGCTGCTCGAACTCCTCGCGGCTCGGCGCGGGGGCCATCAGGGAGGCGGAGGGGAAGAACGGCGGGATGGTGTTGGGGAAGACGACCTCGGCGACGATCCCGTCCGCCTCCAGCTCGCGCAGCCTGCGCCGGGAGTTCCAGTTGCGGTCGGCGGTGTCGGCGAGGAGGTCCTCGTACGGGTTGACGTAGCCGGCCGCCCAGGCGTCGAAGGCCTCGTGGTGCCTCTTCTCCAGGTACGGCTTGTAGTCGAGGAGGTCGGCGCCCGCGTGGCAGTCCGCCGAGATGACGGTGTACCGGTCCATCAGTTCACCCCCAGGGTGGGGAAGTCGTGGTCCGTCAGCCAGTGGCGGCCGACCTCGCGGGAGCGGGCCCAGGATGCCTCCACCGCCTCCTGGTCGGGCGACTGGCCCAGCTCGGCGGGGGTCGGACCGATGCGGCGGGCGAGCGGGGCCAGCGCCTCGACGTCGAAGCCGAAGACCTCGGCCGCGGCGAGGCCCAGCATCCGCCGCGTCTCCGCCACCGGAATGTCGTGGAAGGTGTTCCCCAGCCACGCGCGTGTGTGGGGCCAGGTCCCCTCCGGGTGCGGGAAGTCCGAGCCCCACAGGATGTTGTCCACGCCGATCTCGTACCGCTGTGCCAGCTCGCGCCGCTTGGTGTTGGTGGCGCAGATGAAGACCTGGCGGTCCAGGTACTCGCTCGGCGGCCGCCTGAGCTCGGCGAACGGGGACAGCTTCTTGCCGCCGTGCGCGCCGAGGTAGAGGCGGTCCATGAACCAGAGCAGGTTCGGCAGCCACCAGCAGCCCGACTCGGCGACACCGAACCTCAGCCCGGGGTGGCGCTCGAAGACCCCGGACCAGAGGAGGAACCACAGCGGCCTGGCGGGCCACCAGGTGACCTCGCTGACGTAGATGCCGAGGTGGTCGCCGTACTCCTCGCGCGGCGCGGCACCGGAGTGGGTGACGACCGGCATCCCGGTCTCGGCGGCGGCGGCCCAGATCGGGTCGTAGCGCCTGTCGTGGTACGGCTCCCTGTCGACCCACATCGAAGGGATCATCAGCGCCCCGAGTCCGGACTCCTTGGCCCGGTGGATCTCGGCGACGACCTTCGACGGCTCCGCCGTGATGGGCAGCAGCGCCACCCCGCAGTGCCGCTGGGGGCTCTGCCCGACGAACTCGGCGAGCCAGCGGTTGTGCGCCCGCGCGCCCGCCATGCCGAGGTCCGGGTCCTGGTCGCCGGAGAGCCCGAGGCCGACCCCGAAGGGCGCGGCGGTCTGGCTGTCGACGGCGTCCGCGTCGGGGAAGACGACCTCGGCCGCCACGCCGTCGCCGTCGAGCTCCTTGAGCCGCTGCGCGGCGTCCCAGCCGCCCCGCAGCCCTTCCTCGTTGTCGCTGAACCACTTGTTCGCGAAGGCCTCGTTGCGTACTCCGAGCCGGGTCATGGCCTCACGGCGGGCGTCGCGCCCGGCGAGGAACTCGTCGAAGGGCCGGTGGAACCGGGATTCGAGATAGGGCCGGTAGCGCTCGGTGGGCAGACCGGCGTGGCAGTCGGAGGAGATGATCAGGTACGGGTCCTCAAAGCTCATGGCCAAGCCCCCTCAATCGAGAATGAAGTTCTCCAGGTACGACGGGTCGGCGCGGTCGAGCATCGACTGCGCGCGCGCCCGGATCTGCCGGTCGCTGTGCTCGCTCGCCGGGAGCATCCAGAACCGGTCGGCGCGGATGCCGTCCACGACGTGCTCCGCGACCTCCTCGACGGGCGTGAAGGCGACCTCGTGCCCGGCGGCCCTCATCGCCGCCTCCCACTGGTCCAGGCTGCGGTACGGCGTCCTGCGCGGCCGCTCCTTGGCGTACCACTCGGGCCGGTTGCGGTGCGACTCCCAGAGCCCGGTGCGCAGCATGTGCGGGCCGGGGAAGAGCACGGACGCCCCCACGCGCGCGTTCTCGGCCTTCAGATGCGCGTACAGCGACTCGGTCATGGTGACGACGGCCGCCTTGGTGACGGCGTAGACGGAGGCGGTCGGCAGCGGGGCGATGCCGCCGTCGCCGGAGGAGGTGTTGACGACGTGCCCGGGCGCACCGCCGGCGATCATGCGCGGGACGAAGGCCTGGACGCCGTGGAAGACGCCCCAGACGTTGACGGAGAAGGCCCACTTCCAGTCGTTGGGCTCGTGCTCCCACATGCGGCCCTCGGCGCCCGAGCCGACCCCGGCGTTGTTGCACAGGACGTGCACCCCGCCGAAGGCGTCGAACGCCGCGTCGGCGAAGGCCCGTACGGACCCCGCGTCGCTGACGTCGACGGTACGGGCGAGGACCTGGGCACCGCCCTCGGTCAGTTCCCCGGCCGCCTCGGCGAGCGCGGCCTCCTCCACGTCGCCGAGGACGACGGCCAGCCCCTCGGCGGCGAACCGGCGCGCCATCGCGAGTCCGATGCCGCTCGCCGCGCCGGTGACGACCGCGACCTGCCCCGGACGCAGCTCCATCACACGCTCCCTTCCGGCGGTCCGTCGAGGATCTGCTGCGGGTCGTCGTAGCGCTGGTGGACGTACGGCAGGAGGGCTTCGGCGCTGACCCGTTCCGCGACCCGGCCCTTCTGGTCGGTGGTCTTCTCGCCGATGGTGATCTCGACGATCCGGCGCACGGGGAGGTCGGCGACGGGGTCGTACATGGACTCGCGGAGCACGACGTCGCCGGTGATCCTCTCCAGCCCGCGCACCTTCTCGGCCCGGACGCAGTGGACGAGGACGGGCTCGGCGTCGAAGCCGGTGCCGTCCACGCCCGGCAGGAACTTGAAGTAGAAGTCGGTCTTCTCGGCGGGCTCCGGCAGGGGCATCGGGCCGGAGACGGCGCCGCGCACCTCGACGAAGTCGATGCCGTGCCGGCCGAGGGCGGCGCGGACGACGAGCCCGTCGCGTTCGACGACGACCTCGCCGAGTTTCTTCGGCTCGCCGAAGACCTCACGGCCGCCGATGAGGGCCCGCTCCAGGGTCATCGGCATGACGAGCGGGTACCAGCCCTCCTGGTCGCCGTGGGCGGCGGCGACGGCTACCGAGCCGGCTCCGAGGGGGTGGCCGGGCAGGTCGACCTGGGAGATGTTGGCCCGCACCAGGGGCCGTCCGGTGGGTTTCAGCGGGGGCGGCAGGACGGCCGCGACCACGTCCGGATCGGTCTCCCAGACGGCGACCACTCCGGTGGACCAGATGTCGGGAAGCCTGCTGCTCTTGGCGCGGGCCGCCGTGATCTCGGCGTCGGTGCGCGCCCCGTACCGTACTCGTGCCATGACGTACCACCCTTCAGGGACCGTCGGCCTGTAACACAGTTACACCGGCGGCGATGAAGGGTAAATAGGCGTGCACGCAACGGAATTGGGGGGACGATGGCGCGCACCGCACTCACCCGCGAGGAGGTCCTCAGGGCCGCCGCCGCTCTGGTGCGGCAGCACGGCCCGGACGCCCTGACCATGCGTAAGCTCGCCGCCGAACTGGGCACCGCGGTCACCTCGATCTACTGGCACGTCGGCAACCGCGAGTCGCTGCTCGACGCGCTCGTCGAGCGGACGGTCGCCGATCTCGCCGCGATCACCCCGCGTGGGCGCACCCCCGCCGACCGGATCGTCTCGGTGGCCCGCTCGCTGCGCCGCGAACTGCGCGCGCGCCCGCATCTGGTGGCGATGGTCCACGAACGGGGCCTGACGGAGCGGATGTTCCTGCCCGCGCAGCGCGCCCTGGCCGGCGAGGTGCACGCTGCGGGCCTGCGCGGCGCGCGGGCGGCGGAGGTGGTCCGGGCGGTGCAGGTCCAGGTCGTGGGCTACGTCCTCGTGGAACGCAACCGCGAGCGGGCGCCGGTCCAGTCCCCCGCCGAGGAGGAGCTCTGGGAGACGGAGACGACCGACCCGGCCGACCCCGCGCTCACCCGCGCCCTGGCCCGCCCGATCGACCCGGAGCGCCTCTTCACCACCTCCGTACGAGCCCTGGTGGACGGCCTGTTGAGACCGCGGGGCGGGACGCCCGGTTAATTCGGTGGCACGCGCGCGCGGGGGCGTCCTAGGCTTCTTCACGCGGGGACGGCTCCGCAAGCGTGCTTCCTTCTCACTCTTTCTACGGCATCCGTAGCGCGCTCACTCTCCGTCCCCCGCCTCACTCTTCCCCTCCCTCCTGGAGATCCCTTTTTGTCTGTGGTGTCGTCCGTCCTGCTCCGCCGTCTCCGTACGGTCTACGTCGATCAGGCCGGGCCCCGCCCCGGCGACCCGTCCACCGCCGAAGGCCTCACCGCTCTGGAGGCCGAGCTTCTGGACCGGGGCTTCGCCCCCACCGCCGAACTGCGCGAGGCGCTCGCCTGGCTCGGTCCCGCCGGACTCGCCGACGCGGGCAAGCAGTTGCTCCGGCGTCTGGACGCGGAGTCGGGGGTCGACCGCCCGCACATGCCGCTCTTCCGGTCCTTTCCGGCGGGCGTCCCCGACGACACCTTCACGCTCTACGTCGACCGGGTCTTCACCCTGCTGCTTCAGTGGCCGACCCAGCCCTGCGTCCTGTGCGGCACCGCCGGAACCGTCCACGCGGTCTCGCCCTGCGCCCACCTCGTGTGCCGTCACTGCTGGAGCGGGGCCGAGTACGACGGCTGCCCGATCTGCCATCGCCGGATCGACCCCGCGGACCCGTTCCTGAAGCCGAAGACCGCGACCGTTCCCGCCGACCGGGAGGGCGAGGAGTCCTCCGCCGGGCCGCTCCGGCTGCTCGCGCTCGGCCGGAACCGCTCGGCGGACGCGGCGAAGGCCCTGCTCACGCTGCTCGCCCGGCGCACACCCCTCTCGCCGGCCGACCGCGACGACCTGAAGGTGCTGCTCACCGGCGCGCCCACGACGCTCGACTGGCTGCCCGACGAGATTCCGGTACGCGAGACCAAGGCTCTGCTCCTGGGCACGCTGCTGCTCGACCCGGCCACCCGCGACGCCGTACTGCCCGAGCTGGACGTGCGGCTGACCACGGCGACCGACGTCCTCCGGCTGCTCGTCGTCCGGTCGGGCGGCGAGGCGGACCTGCTGGCGCCCCGGCGCTTCCGCTCGCTGCCGCGCGCGCTGCGCCGCCGGCTCCTCGCCGTCCTGGACGGCCTCGACGTGGCCTCGCTGGTGGAGGATCTGTCGCGTCACCCGGGCCTGTGGAAGAAGGCCGCCGAGACCCTCCACCCCTTCGAGCGGCACGACCGCCACCCCCGGGCGGCGATGGCGTTCGCGGTGCTGCGCGCGACCGACACGACGGCCGTCTCGCACGGCGAGGCGCTGCTGCGCACCGCCGCCGAACACCCCGACGCGGTACGGGTCGACAGCGGCCGGCTCAAACCGCACACCTGGTCGGGGCGCGTCGAGACCGCCCTGGCCGGGGGCGACCCGGAGACCGCTCTTCCGCTGCTCGCGCGGCGCCCCGGCGAGCTGGTGCGACGCCTCGACCATCTGCTGAGGCTGTACGGCTCCGGCACCCTCCACGCACACGTGGCCGAGACGCTGCGCCGCGCCCTGCCCGGCGCGGGCCCGGGACCGCTCCTCGCGGCGCTCGGCCGGCTGCGGATCCGCCATCTGGCGGGCGACCGGCGGGTCTTCTTCCCGCGCGGCCGGGTCACGCACGCGTTCACCGCGGACGACCGGCGCGCACCCCTGCCGGCCGCGCTCACCGAGGAGGTCTGCCGACTGCTGGAGAGCGAGGTGCTGCGCAGACTCGGCGCCGCGCCCCGGTTCGACGCAGCCGTCCTGGACTCCTCGCTCGCGGGGCTCGCCGTGCCGTCCGCGGAGGGCGCCGCGGCCAAGGCCCTCGTGTCGGTCCCGCGGGGCTCGACGCAGCCGCTCCCCCGGGGCGAGGTCCTGCGCATGTTCCTGCACTGGACCCAGCCGACGAAGACCCGGGTCGACCTGGATCTGTCGGTCGCCCTGTACGCCGCGGACTGGTCGTACGTCGGGCTGTGCGACTACACCAACCTCGTCTACGGCAGGCGGGCCGTCGTCCATTCCGGCGATCTGACCTCCGCGCCCGCGCCCAAGGGCGCGACCGAGTACGCCGATCTGGACCTCGCGGCGCTCGCGGAGGCCGGTGTGCGGTTCGCGATGCCGATCGTCCTCAGCTACAACAACGTGCCGTTCGAGCAGCTCCTCGACGCGTTCGCCGGGTTCATGAGCCTCCCTTCCAGGGAGGGCAGGGACGCGTCGTACGACCCGAGGGCCGTGCGTCAGCGCTACGACCTCGTGGGCGACTCCCAGGTCCATGTGCCGATGCTGGTGGACCTGGAGCACCGCACCTTCCTCTGGACGGATCTGCATCTGCCGCCGTCCGAGGGGTTCCAGAGCGTGGGGTCGCACAGCGCGGACCTGGGCCGGGTCGGCAAGGACCTGTACCGGTACTTCACGGCGGGGCGGACGACGCTGTGGGATCTGGCGGTCTGGCACGCCGCCGCCAGGACCGACGCGGTGACCGTTCTGCGACGGGCGCACGAGGGCCCGGACGAGGTGTGGGAGTACCGGCGCGGGAGCGAGGAGCCGGTGGAGTCGTTCGCGGACCGGATCCGTACGGCCGGAGCACCCGACCGGTGTCGTACGGCCGAGGACGGACGGGCCGTGGCGGCCGCTGGCGCGAGCGGCCGGAACGCCTTCCTCGCCCTCCTCGACGGCGATGTCGTGCCGGAGCGCGCGACCGGGACGGTCTACCGTCTGCTGCCGGGACCGGTGGACGGCTGCGGTCTCGAACAGGCCGCCGCCGGTGACCTCGTGGCCTGTCTCGGCTGAGCCCGCGCGGCGACTCCCGTGAACTGCGCCGCGGGGCGGGCGTCATGGCCGCCGCGCGCCGAGCGGTTGGCCGGTTCCCGTCGCCGGCGGGGCACCGGGGGGCGGGGGTGTCAGCAGGGGCCCGTATTCTCAGTGACCATGCTCGACGACCGTACGACAGCAGCAACGTGGCCGGCCGCCTACCCACAGGGTTACGCGGTCGTCGACGTGGAGACCACCGGACTCGCCCGCGACGACCGGATAGTGTCCGCTGCCGTCTACCGGCTGGACGCCCAGGGCGAGGTCGAGGACCACTGGTACACGCTGGTGAATCCGGAGCGGGACCCCGGGCCGGTCTGGATCCACGGGCTCACCCGTGACGTGCTGAAGGACGCGCCGCTCTTCCCGGAGATCGCCACCGAGTTCTCCGAGCGGCTCGACGGCCGGGTCCTGGTGGCGCACAACGCCCTCTTCGACTGGTCGATGATCTCCCGGGAGTACGCGCGGGCGGAGCGCACCGCGCCCGTGCGTCAGCGGCTGTGCACGATCGCCCTGGCCAAGGAGCTGTCGTTGCCGCTGCCGAACCACAAGCTGGAGTCGCTGGCCGCGCACTTCGGTGTGGTCCAGCAGCAGGCGCACAACGCGCTGGACGACGCGCGGGTGCTGGCCGAGGCGTTCCGGCCGAGCCTGCACGCGGCGGCCGAGCGGAACGTACGGCTGCCGCTCCTGGAGTGCCGGCCGCTGACGGAGTGGGTGTCCACGCCCGCCCCGGCCCGGATCGGCCACCAGGCCTCGTATCACGCGAACGGCTGGCGCCCGTCGCGGAAACGTCCACCGTGCCCGCACCCGAACCCCGGACGTTACGAAGCAGACAAACCGCTCAAGCAGGGCATGCGCGTGGCGTTCTCGGGCGACACGTCCATCGACCGCGAGCTGCTCGAGGACCGTGCCGTCGAAGCGGGACTCCATGTCGCCACGAGCGTCTCCCGGCTGACGAGTCTGCTGGTGACGAACGATTCGGACTCGGCCACCTCCAAGACGGTGAAGGCGAAGTCCTTCGGCACCCCGATCGTCGACGAGGCCGCCTTCACCCAGCTGCTGCGCGACGTGGCCCCGGCAGACGGGTGACGCGCCGGGCGTGCCGCCCGCGCCTCGCCCGGCTCACGTCGCACCCTGTGGCGCATGGCACGTTGTGAGGTCTGCGGAAACGATTACGGCATGTCCTTCGAGGTGCACGCGCAGGGCGCGGTGCACGTCTTCGACTGCTTCTCCTGCGCCATTCACCGCATGGCGCCCATCTGTGAGCACTGCAAGGTCCAGATCATCGGCCAGGGTGTCGAGGTCGAGGGCAGCTGGTACTGCGGCGGGCACTGCGCCCGGGCGGAGGGAAAGGCGGGGATCGTCGACCACGTCTGAGCCCGGCCGTACGGGCGGCCCGGCCGTACGGGCGGCCCCGGCGACCCCTTCGGCCCCGTCCGCCCCTTCGGCCCCGGCCGCTCCCCGGCGACCGGAACCCCCGTGCGTGCACCCCATGACCACAGTTGTACGGTCATGGGGTGTACCGCTTCCTGTTGTCCCGGCAGTGGGTGATCCTCACCCTCGTGGCCCTCGTCCTCGTCCCGACGATGATCGAGCTGGGCTTCTGGCAGTTCCACCGGCACGAACGCCGGGTCGCGCAGAACGCCCTGATCGCGGAGAACCTGAAGGCGGCGCCGCTCCCCGTCGAGAAGCTGACCTCCCCCGGCCACACCGTGCCGCGCGCGGACTACTGGCGCCGGGTCACGGCCACCGGCACCTTCGACACCACGCAAGAGGTCGTCGTCCGCCGCCGCACCAACGCCGACGACCAGGTCGGCTTCCTCGTCCTGACGCCGCTGGCGCTCGCCGACGGCCGGGTCGTGCTCGTCAACCGCGGCTGGGTCCCCGCCTCGGCCGACCAGAAGGCGTACCCCCCGGTCCCGCCGGCCCCCAGGGGCGAGGTGACCGTGACCGGCCGGCTCAAGGCCGACGAGACGACCGGCGCCAGTGGGATCAAGGACCTGCGCGGGCTGCCGGACCGTCAGGTGATGCTGATCAACAGCGCACAGCAGGCCGAGCTCACCGGCCGTACGGTGCTCGGCGGCTATGTCGAGCAGACCGCGCCCGAACCGGCCGGGAACACCCCCGAACTGATCCCCGAGCCCGACCACGACTCGATCGGCGCGCACATGGCGTACGCCGTGCAGTGGTGGCTCTTCGCCGCCGGTGTACCCGTCGGGTGGGTGGTCCTGGTCCGCCGCGAGAAGCGCGACCGGGTGTCCGCTGCCCGCACCGAGGGCGGCGCGGACACCCCCGAGCCGGCTCCGGCCGCGGTGCAGGCCACACCGTCCCTCTGATTGACCGTCGCCCCAGACGGGAACACGCCACAGCGTGACGCAACGTATCGACGACTACGCCCTCATCGGCGATCTGCAGACCGCCGCGCTCGTCGGACGCGACGGGTCGATCGACTGGCTCTGTCTGCCGCGCTTCGACTCGGCCGCGTGCTTCGCCGCGCTCCTCGGCGACGAGGACAACGGCCACTGGCGGATCGCCCCCAAGGGCGCCACGACCTGCACCACGCGGGGCTACGCCGGCGACTCACTGGTCCTGGAGACGTACTGGGAGACGCGCACCGGCACCGTGAAGGTCGTCGACTTCATGCCGCAGCGCGACACTGCACCCGATGTCATGCGCATCGTGGAGGGCGTCAGCGGCACCGTCGAGATGAGCGCGGTGCTGCGGCTGCGCTTCGACTACGGCTCGGTCGTGCCGTGGATGAGGCGCAGCGACGGCCACCATGTGGCCGTCGCCGGCCCCGACTCGGTCTGGCTGCGCAGCGAGCCGCCCGTGAAGACCTGGGGCCAGCAGTTCTCGACCTGTTCGTCGTTCACGGTCGACGCGGGTGAGAAGGTCGCGTTCGTACTCACCTGGCACCCCTCGCACGAGCCGCGCCCGGAGCTGATCGAGCCCTTCGGCGCGTTGGAGGACTGCCTGCGGGACTGGCGCGACTGGTCGGCGCGCTGCGTGTACCGGGGGCCCTACCGCGAGGCGGTGATGCGCTCGCTGATCACGCTCAAGGCGCTCACCTACGCGCCGACGGGCGGCATCGTCGCCGCGCCCACCACCTCGCTTCCGGAGGAGCTGGGAGGCGTACGGAACTGGGACTACCGCTCCTGCTGGCTGCGCGACTCGACCCTGACGCTCGGCGCGCTGCTGTCGGCCGGCTATGTCGACGAGGCGGCGGCCTGGCGCGACTGGCTGCTGCGGGCGGTGGCCGGCGATCCGGCGGATCTGCAGATCATGTACGGTCCGGGCGGCGAGCGGCGGCTGCCCGAGATGACGCTGCCCTGGCTGAGCGGCTACGCGGACTCGGCGCCGGTACGGATCGGGAACGCGGCCGTGGACCAGTTCCAGCTCGATGTGTACGGCGAGGTGATGGACTCGCTGAGCATGGCGCGGGCGGCAGGCATTCCGCCTGTGCGGCACGCCTGGAACCTGCAGCTGAGCCTGCTCGGCTTCCTGGAGTCGACGTGGCGGGACCCGGACGAGGGGCTGTGGGAGGTACGCGGGCCCCGCCGCCACTTCGTGCACTCGAAGGTGCTGGCCTGGGTCGCCGCCGACCGGGCGGTGCGCACTCTGGAGGACGACCCGTCGCTGCGCGGGGACCCGGCGCGCTGGCGGGCTTTGCGGGACGAGATCCACGCCGACGTGTGCGCCAAGGGGTACGACCCCGAGCGCAACACGTTCACCCAGTCGTACGGTTCGCGGGAACTGGACGCGGCGACGCTGCTGATCCCGCGGGTCGGGTTCCTGCCGTCGGACGATCCCCGGGTGGTGGGGACGGTGGACGCGGTGCGCGAGGAGCTGACACATGGCGGCTTCGTCCGCCGCTACAGCACCGCGGGTGTCTCCGTCGACGGCCTCCCCGGCGGGGAGGGAACGTTTCTGGTCTGCTCCTTCTGGATGGCGGACGCGCTGCGGATGACCGGGCGGGAGCACGAAGCGCGGGAGCTCTTCGAACGCCTCGTGGCGCTCCGCAACGACGTGGGGCTGCTCGCGGAGGAGTACGACCCGGTCGCGCGGCGCCAGCTGGGCAACTTCCCGCAGGCGTTCAGCCACATCGGTCTGGTGGGAACCGCCCTCGCGCTGCCCTGGGAGGACCCGGCAGGATAGGTCCATGGATCTTGGGCTGAAGGACCGGGTGTACGTGGTGACCGGTGCGACGCGGGGGCTCGGCCGTGCCTCGGCCGAGGCGCTGCTCGCCGAGGGCGCGAAGGTGCTGGTCACCGGACGCGAGGAGAAGTCGGTCGCCGAGGCGGTCGCGGAGCTGGGTCCCGACGCGGCCGGTCTCGCCGTCGACAACGCCGACGCCGGAGCGCCGGCCCGGCTGATCGCGGAGGCGCGGTCCCGCTTCGGGCGCTTCGACGGCATCCTCGTCAGCGTCGGCGGCCCCGCCCCCGGCTTCGGCGCGGACAACACCGACGAGCAGTGGGCGTCGGCGTTCGACACCGTCTTCCTCGGGGCGGTACGGATGGCCAGGGCGGCGGCGGACGAGCTGACCGAGGGCGGGGTCATCGGCTTCGTGCTCTCCGGCTCGGTCCACGAGCCGATCCCGGGCCTGACGATCTCCAACGGGCTGCGCCCGGGTCTCGCCGGGTTCGCCAAGTCCCTGGCGGCGGACCTGGGGCCACGGGGCATCCGGGTGGTGGGCGTACTCCCCGGCCGGATCGACACGGACCGGGTGCGTCAGCTCGACGCTCTCTCGGGCGACGCGGAGGCGTCGCGCGCGGCGAGCGAGTCCCGCATCCCGCTGCGTCGCTACGGCACCCCGGCGGAGTTCGGCCGCACGGCGGCGTTCCTGCTCTCGCCCGCGGCGTCCTATGTGACGGGCGTGATGATGTCGGTGGACGGCGGGTCCCGGCACGGCTTCTGACCGGAGCGCCGGGCACGGGTTCTGACCGGGGCCCGGGCACGGGTTCCAACGGGCTGCCCTGGGCGCGGCTTCCGACGGCTGCCCGGGCGCGGGTTCCGACCGCCCGCACCAGGCACGGGTTCCGACCGGCGCCTCGGGGGCGGGGCCGCGCCCGGTGCGCGATGGCGCGTCAGGTCACCCGCCGCGCGCGGTGCTTGACCGCGCGGAGGCGAGCCTCCGTCGGGAGGGTGCTCAGGCCGGTCGAGGTGCGGGCGTGGTCCAGGGCCTCGGCGGTGAGGGTGTTCAGCGCGCCGGTCGGGGAGGCGTACGGCTCCAGGCGCAGCGCCACGCGCGCGTGCGGGGCCGCGCGGCGACCCGTCAGGGAGATACGGGCCCGGGCGACCCCCGCCTGCGCCTTCGCGTCCGCTTCGAGGACGGTCTCCAGGGACCGGCACCGTACAGTCGCCGCCTCGCCGTCACCCGTGTCGATGAGGATCTCCGCGAGCCGGGCCCGCCGGAGCTGGGCGAGCAGCCACCACAGGGCCAGGAGCACGATCACGCCAAGGGCGGCGATCACGACCGGCCACCACCAGCCCTCGTCGCGCCACCGCGTCCGGTCGGCCCGGCTCAGCAGGACGTCGGAGGGGCCGGACCACGGCCACCACGAGGGCACCGGCAGATCGAAGCCGGCCGCGAGCACCGCGCCGCCGAGGACGACGAGCACCAGGCCTACGAGTCCGAGCACCACACGGTTCACGCGCCGGAGAATGACAGGCACTCCCTCACCTCTTCTTCAGCGGGCGGCCCACCCGTACGTTCAGCGCCGGTGGCCGGGCGAGGCCGAGTTCGTCGATGCCGGTCCCCAAAACGCTCTCCACGTCGGAGCGCACCTCGTCGAGTTCGCGGAAGTGCGAGACCGCCCGCACCGCCACCTTCTTGCGCTTCACCTTCACCCGTACCGACTGCACGCCCGAGACCTCCATCGCCCGGTCCCGCAGGATCAGGGCCGCCGCGTCACGGTCGAGTCCGGCCCGTACGTCGGCGTGGTCACGCCGCATCGGGAGGACCGCCCGCAGTCCGGGGGTGGCCGCCAGGATCAGGAGCCAGACCCCGATCAGTACCGCGAGGCCCGCGCCGATCAGCACCAGGACGTCGTCGAGGGGCCGGGTCGCCAGGTCGTCGCCGAGTTCGCGACGCCAGTCCATGGCCGAGCGGCCGGCCCGTACGGCTGCCACGTCGTAGAGCAGCAGGCCGGTGCCGCCGAGGAGGATCAGGGCGACCAGCACCGCCGGGATCCGCCGCACCGCCCAGAAGCGGCGGGCGCGGGGCGCGGGTTCCTCCGGAGAGTCCTCCGGTGCGGGCGCGGGGTCGGGGCGGGTGCCCGTGTCCGTGGTCATCGCAGCTTCCGCCCGCCCGACTCGCGTGCTGTGCGCGGGGAGTGCAGGCGTTCGACGTGGACGGCCACTTCGGGGACCTCCAGCCCCGCCAGTTCCCGCACCCGGTGGATCACCCGGCTGCGGACCGCCAGGCACTGTCCGCGGAGGTCGGAGGGGTAGCCCAGTTCCAGGTTGATCGAGACGCGTGCCGCGTCACGCTGCACGACGACCGAGGCAAGGGGCGCGGAGCCGCCCTGCGGCAGCACGCCGAGCGCTTCCCGCGCCGCCCGTGCGGCGATCTTCGCGACGACCCGGTCGGCGATCGTGGTCGCCCCGCGGCCGGCCCGGCCCATGCTGTCGGCTGTCACCTCCGGTCACCGCAACCGGTCGCCGCGCTCGCGGCTTCGGAAGAAGTCGCCGGGTTCGAGGTCCCCCTCCAGGAACCGCCCGACGACGAAGCCGATCGCGCCCAACGCCGCGATCAGCACGAACGCCCCGAAGCCGCCGAAGTATCCGGCGAATCCGAGGGCCATTCCGGCCATCAGGCCGACCACCGCCATGCTCATGCCGAGCCCTTTCGGTCGCACCGCCGTCGGCTACTGGAGCCGCGACTCCGGCTCTTCTTCCTCGTCCTCGGGCAGCTTCACGTCGCTGACCGCGATGTTGACCTCGACGACTTCCAGGCCGGTCATCCGCTCCACTTCCGAGATGACGTTCTCGCGTACCGACCCGGCCACGTCGGCGATGGAGGCGCCGTACTCGACGACGATCTCCAGGTCGAGCGCGGTCTGCACCTCGCCGACCTCGGCCTTCACACCGCGGGTGGCGCCCGCCTTGGTTCCTCCTCCGCCCGGCACCTTGTCGCGGACCGCGCCGATGGTGCGGGAGAACCCGCTGCCCATGGCGTGGACGCCGTCGACCTCACGTGCTGCCAGACCGGCGATCTTCTCGACGACGCCGTCGGCGATGGTGGTCCGGCCACGGGTGGCGGGATCGCCACCTCCACGCTTGGTCACGGACGGTTCTCTGGGGTGTGCGGGGTCATTCATGACCGTTCATCCCTTCCGTGAAGCTATCGATGCCTTTGCCCACATTAAGCTGAGCCAATGATGACGACATCTGGGGCGGGATGGTCGGGAGCGGTGCGCGATCGGCTCGGGCCGGGCCGGCTGCTGCCGCTCGGAGAGGCGACGGACGGCGCATGGCTGACCGAGAGCGCCGCACGCGCGGTGCTGCTGCGGAGCCTGGCCCCGGTACGGGGGGTGGTTCCGGGGAAGCTACGGGTGGGGCTCGCGGAGGTGGGCCCGCAGGCGCCGTTCCCCGTACCGCCGGGTGGGCTGCCGCCGGGGTCGCTGCGGATCACCGCGGATTTCGCGGTGGAGGCGGGGCGGATGGCGGACGCGCCGCTGCCGGTCCTGGCGGAGGAGGCGCGCGAGGCGCTGTTCGCCGCGGCGGAACGTGCGTTGGGACTGGTGGTCACGGCGGTGGATCTTCGGGTGACCGGGCTGGTCGAGGTCGCTCCGGATTCGCCGGGCACCGCTCCTCCACCCGGGCGAACCGCGCCGCTGGACGAGGAGGACGGGGTGGCCCAGGCGGTGCTGGGCGTGGCGGGCGTGGCGGGGCTGACGTCCCTCCTGGGCGCACCCGTCCACCGCACGGCGGGCGCGCTGAGGGTGGAGCTGGCGGTGACCGACGGCCACCGTGCCCTGGACGTGGCCCGCACCGCCCGGACGCGCGCGACCGTGACCGCTCCCGAGGGAACGGCGGTCACGGTCCTGGTCTCCGAGGTCCGCTTCTCAGGGACCCGCTGAGACCGCGCGCACCGCGTGCGTCAGTCGCCGAGGCCTGCCAGGTCGCGCAGACGGCGGGCCTGGGCGGCACGTTCGGCGGTGCGCTGGGCTTCGTAGGTGCGGTCGGTGGCGCCCTGGAGGAGCGCCTTCGTCTCGATCACGGCGTCGCGCGGCGCCGCGAGCAGCGCGGCGCTCAGGTCCCGTACCGCGGCGTCGAGTTCGTCGACGGGCACGGCGATGTTGGCGAGGCCGATGCGCTCGGCCTCCTGCGCGTGGACGAAGCGGCCGGTCGCGCAGATCTCCAGCGCGCGGGCATAGCCGACCAGGCCCACGAGCGGGTGCGTGCCGGTGAGGTCCGGTACGAGTCCCAGGCTGGTCTCGCGCATGGCGAACTGCACGTCGTCGGCGACGACCCGCAGGTCGCAGGCGAGGGCGAGCTGGAACCCGGCACCGATGGCGTGCCCCTGGACAGCCGCGATCGACACGATGTCGCTGCGGCGCCACCAGGTGAACGCCTCCTGGTACTCGGCGATGACCGCGTCCAGGTCGTCGTCCGAACCGCGTGCCAGGTCCAGGAAGGACGGCTCTCCGTCGAAGCCCTCGGGCGTGAACGCCTGCCGGTCGAGCCCGGCGGAGAAGGACTTGCCCTCACCGCGCAGGACGACGACCCGCACGCTGCCCGGCAGTGACCTTCCGGCCTCCGTCAACGCCCGCCACAGAGCGGGAGACTGGGCGTTGCGCTTCGCCGGGTTGGTCAGGGCCACCGTGGCAACGGCGTCCTCGACGGTGAGCCGTACACCGTCCTTGTCGAACACGAGCACAGAGTCGAGCGAAGTCATGGGGCGCCTCCGGTTCCGGTGCAGCACTGCTAAGTGACTGCACAGTAACCACCCGGTCGACCGCACGGGCGACCGGGTGGCCACCGCGAGAACCGGTGGACCCGACGAACCGCGCCCCGTCAGGCCGAGGCGGCCTTCTTGCCTCGCGTCGCCCCGCCGCGTCCACGCAACGTGACTCCGGACTCACTGAGCATCCGGTGGACGAATCCGTAGGAGCGGCCGGTTTCCTCGGCCAGCGCCCGGATGCTCGCACCGGAGTCGTACTTCTTCTTCAGGTCTGCCGCGAGCTTGTCGCGCGCGGCGCCGGTCACCCGGCTGCCCTTCTTCAGAGTCTCGGCCACCCGTGCCTCCTCATGGGAAGTGCGCTCTGGACTTCTCATGATCACCCCTCCTGGACGTCCTGGCCACCCATTCGACAAGGTCTGTGCCGCCAGGTTTGCGGACGGCGAAGCTCTCCTCACGAACGGAATCCAATATTCCGGAGCGCGTGATCCGTCCCACGCGACACGCCCGGCCAGGAAGTGCCAGGTCAGCGCGGCAGTGGGGAGCGAAAGACGGCGCGGCCCCGACGGGAGGATTCCGCACGGAGCCGCGCCGAGGAGTACGAGACGCCCTCACTCAGATGAAGGATCACCCATGAGCCGAATGATCCATACCGAGATGATCAGGCGAGGGCCACGAGGTCCTTGTAGTCCGGACCCCACAGGTCCTCGACGCCGTCGGGGAGCAGGATGATCCGCTCCGGCTCCAGCGCGTCGACCGCGCCCTCGTCGTGCGTGACGAGGACGACCGCGCCCTTGTAGGTGCGCAACGCGCCGAGGATCTCCTCGCGGCTGGCGGGGTCGAGGTTGTTGGTCGGCTCGTCGAGGAGGAGCACGTTCGCCGAGGAGACCACCAGGGTCGCGAGGGCCAGCCGGGTCTTCTCACCGCCGGAGAGGACTCCGGCCGGCTTGTCGACGTCGTCGCCGGAGAAGAGGAAGGAGCCGAGCGTCTTGCGCACCTCGACGAGGTCGAGGTCGGGCGCGGACGACCGCATGTTCTCCAGGACCGTGCGGTCCGGGTCGAGCGTCTCGTGCTCCTGGGCGTAGTAGCCGAGCTTGAGGCCGTGGCCGGGGGTCACCTCGCCGGTGTCGGGCTTCTCGGCCCCGGCGAGCAGACGCAGCAGCGTCGTCTTGCCCGCGCCGTTGAGGCCGAGGATGACCACGCGCGATCCCTTGTCGATCGCGAGGTTCACATCGGTGAAGATCTCCAGCGAGCCGTACGACTTCGACAGGCCCTCCGCGGTCAGCGGGGTCTTGCCGCAGGGCGCGGGCTCGGGGAAGCGGAGCTTGGCGACCTTGTCGTTGACCCGGACCGCCTCCAGCCCCGAGAGCAGGCGCTCGGCGCGCTTGGCCATGTTCTGCGCGGCGACGGTCTTGGTGGCCTTGGCGCGCATCTTGTCGGCCTGCGAGTTGAGGGCGGCGGCCTTCTTCTCGGCGTTCTGGCGCTCGCGCCTGCGGCGCTTCTCGTCGGCCTCGCGCTGCTGCTGGTAGAGCTTCCAGCCCATGTTGTAGACGTCGATCGCCGAGCGGTTGGCGTCCAGGTAGAAGACCTTGTTCACGACGGTCTCGACGAGGTCGACGTCGTGGGAGATGACGATGAAGCCACCGCGGTAGGTCTTGAGGTAGTCACGCAGCCAGACGATCGAGTCGGCGTCGAGGTGGTTGGTGGGCTCGTCGAGGAGGAGCGTGTCGGCGTCGGAGAACAGGATCCGGGCCAGTTCGACCCGGCGCCGCTGACCGCCGGAGAGGGTGTGCAGCGGCTGGCCGAGGACGCGGTCGGGGAGGCCGAGGGCGGCGGCGATGGTCGACGCCTCGGCCTCGGCGGCGTATCCGCCCTTGGTGAGGAACTCGGTCTCCTGGCGCTCGTACTGCTTCATCGCCTTGTCGCGCGTGGCGCCGGTGCCGTTCGCGATGCGCTCCTCGTTCATCCGCATCTTCTTGATGAGGACGTCCAGGCCGCGGGCGGAGAGGATGCGGTCGCGGGCCAGGACGTCGAGGTCGCCGGTGCGCGGGTCCTGCGGGAGGTAGCCGACCTCGCCGGAGCGGGCGATCTGCCCGGCGGCGGGCATGCCCTCGCCCGCGAGGCACTTGGTGAGGGTGGTCTTGCCCGCTCCGTTGCGGCCGACGAGGCCGATGCGGTCGCCCTTGGCGATACGGAAGGAAGCGGACTCGAGGAGGATGCGGGCGCCGGCGCGCAGCTCGATGCCGGAAGCGGTGATCACGGACAGACTCCAGGGCGGACGGTTCGGCGGAAGGGGCTGTATGCGGATTCGACGCCGCTAGTCATGCGCGGGGAGAATGGCCATACGGCCAGTCTAACGGGCGCATGCAACTGCTTTTCGGCCATGGTCCGGCACCGGCCCCGCACCCCGCGTACCGGCTGTTACCACCCACACCAGGCAAAAGGGGCGATCCCTACCGGATTCTCCGATACTCGGGCGCAGGGCGGCGTCTCTGCCGCGGCGGAGACGTAGAGGGTGGTGGCGCATGCGGTTCGACGACGACGCCGACCTGGACACCTCGGAGGTACGGGACGTCCGCGGCGGCCGCGTCCCCGGCGGGAAGGCCACCGTCGGCGGCGGCGTCGTCGGCTTCATCGCCCTGGTCCTGGGGCTGCTCCTCGGGGTCGGCCCCGAGCAGCTGGGGCTCGCCTCGGGCGACCCCGAGCCGGTCGCGACCTCCTCCTCGGCGGCCCGGATCGAGCAGAGCTGCCGGACCGGCGCGGACGCGAACGCCCGCGAGGACTGCCGGATCGTGGCGGTCGTCAACAGCGTGCAGGACTTCTGGCGGGCGGAGTACGAGCGGCGGGGCGGGCGGTACGGGGACGCGCGCACGGTCGTGTTCACCCACCGGGTCGGCACGGCCTGCGGCCCGGCCACCTCGGCGGTCGGGCCGTTCTACTGCCCGGGCGACCGCCAGGTCTATCTGGACCTGGGCTTCTTCGACGAGCTGCGGACGAAGTTCGGGTCGAGCGGCGGGCCCTTCGCCCAGGCGTACGTCGTGGCGCACGAGTACGGCCACCATGTGCAGAACATGACGGGGACCCTGGCCCGCGCCCAGGACGGCCGGGCGGGCGCGAACTCCGACGCCGTGCGGGTCGAGCTGCAGGCCGACTGCTACGCGGGCGTCTGGGCACGCCACGCGACGAGCACGCCGGACGAGAAGACGGGCCGGCCCCTGCTCACCAGCCTGACCGAGGCCGACATCCGGGACGGTCTGGACGCGGCGGCCGCGGTGGGCGACGACCGGATCCAGGAGAGGTTCCAGGGCCGGGTCACACCGGAGAACTGGACGCACGGCTCGGCCGCGCAACGCGGGGAGTGGTTCGCCACCGGCTTCAGGACCGGTGACATGGCGCGCTGCAACACCTTCCGCTGACGCGTCCCGATGTCCGCGCCGGATGCCAGACTGAGATCCAGGTCACGTTCCCTGCCGCGAGAAGGAGTGATCGGGATGGCTGAGGCACCCCACATCTGTCCGACCCTGACCTACCACGACGCGCATGCCGCGATCCGGCAGCTCACCGAGGCGTTCGGCTTCACCCGCGCCGCGGTGTACGAGGGCGAGGACGGCAAGGTCGTGCACGCCGAGCTGTCGTACGGCAACGGCATGGTGATGCTCGGCAGCAAGGGCACCGGCAGCGAGTTCGACAAGCTCGTCGAGGGCTCCGGCCCCAGCGGGGTGTACGTCCACGTGGACGACGTGGACGAACACCACGCCCGGTCGGTGGCCCACGGCGTCGACATCGTGATGCCGCCGACGGACCAGGACTACGGCTCGCGGGACTACATGGCGCGCGACGGCGAGGGCAACGTGTGGAGCTTCGGCACCTATCTGCCGGGGGACACCGGCTGAGAGCCGACGTGGCGGTCAGGCTCCCCCGGTGTGGACCTGGAAGGCCGCCCGGCGGACCGCCTTGGCGAGGGCGGGGTCGGGGTGGGCCGCGGCGAGAGCCACCAGGACCTGGACCGTACGGGGGTGGCCGACGGCCCGGACAGCGTCGAGGAGCGCCGGGACCGTGCCCTGGACGGCGGAGTCGAGGTGGCGCACCAGGAGCGTGCTCTCCCCGTGGTCGGCGACGGCCGCGGCGGTGTCCACCCAGAGCCAGGTGGCTTCCTCCCGCGTGAGGACGTCAGGGGCGTCGTCGGGGTCGGCGCCTTCGTACTCGGCGATCCAGAGCAGGGCGTACGGCCGGAGCGAGGCCTCCTCGGCCGCCGCCCGCACCTCGGCCTCGGCGGGGGCGCCGACGACACGGAGCGCCTCGAAGGCCAGTCCGCGCAGCAGTGCGTCCTCGCCGCGGGCGACGGCCAGCAGCTCCGAGACGGCGCTGGTGAGCGTGCGGGCGGCGAGCCAGGCGCGGTACTCGTCGCGGGCCGGGCCGGGGGTGAGGCTCGCGCAGCCGCGGAGCATGTCCTCGGCGGACTGCTCGATGTTGCCCGCGGGACTCTGGGCTGCGACGCAGATCTGCTCCAGCTTGACCCACACCGCCCAGTTGCCGAGCGGGGTCAGGGTGGCCTGGCGGCCGTCGGACCCCTCTCCGAGGGTCAGGGCGCCGACGGCGGCGAGCCCTTCCAGGGCCCAGTCGAGCAGGGCGTCGAGCCCCTCGGGCCCGGCGAGGAGGGCAGCGGAGGCACCCGGCGCGCCGTCGGGAGCGGTGCCGGGCGTGATGTCCGCGCCCTCGACGGGCACCTCGCACCGCTCCTCGCGCAGCTCCTCGACCCGCTGCCGGAGCAGGTCGAGGAGAGCGGGGACCCCCACGGGACCTGCCGAGAGCTGAAGGAGCGAGAGCACCTGGGGGACGGCCTCGACGACCTCGGCCACGGCGCCGGGCGCGACGTCCGCCGGGGCGGGGTGGACCAGGGACCAGGCGTCGAAGAGGGCCACCCAGCCGCGCAGGACGGCGGAGTCGTCGCGGTCCCAGGCGTGCAGGCGCCAGCCGGGGCGGGCGGTGTCGCCGTGGAGTTCGACGAGGCCGGCGAGCCGGGCCCGGTCCCAGCCTGCCCGGACCTGGCCGGGTGTCAGGTCCAGTGCGGCGGCGGCCCGTCCCGGGGCGGGGACACCGTCGGGCGCGGCCACGGGGGCCTGGGAGTTCGCGGCGCCCGGCACGGAGGCCGTCGCGGCGCCCGGCGCGCGGACGGACCCGGGGCCGGACGCCGCCGCGGTCCGGGCGCCACCGTCGAGGGTGACCCAGCGGGCGATCCGTACGGCGTCGGTAAGGACGGTCCTCGCCTGACGGGCGAGTTCCGCGCGGGGCGGAGTGCCCTCCGGCGGCCGGGGGGCCGGGCGGGTCCGCCGGGTCGTCACGGCACGCCGTGCGGTGGCGAGTGCCCGCGGACGGACAAGTCGGAGTCTGGAGTTGCGCGCCAATTGCTCATCGGGCTTTCGAGACGTCACGGGGGCAGTCTTCCCGTTGGCGGCCCGAAAGCCCAATCGGAATCGGAGAGGCCGCCGGAACACCGGCGGCACGCCCCGGGCCGAGGCCCTGGCGGAGGGGTGCGGCAGGCTCTAGAGGAGCGGGGTGACGAACCGCCGGAGGGCCTCTTCGTACCGGACCGGGTCGGCGTTCCACATCGCCGCGTGCGGGGCTCCGCGGACGGTGTTCAGGGTGACCAGTTCCGGGCGCCGGGCGGCCAGTTCGAGGGACGGCTCCCAGGGGGCGATCGTGTCGTCGGGGCCGTGGAAGACCAGCGTCGGCACGCGCAGGGCGGCCGGGTCGGAAGCCTCCCGGACGCGGTCGCCGTGCAGCGCGGCCCTGCCCTGTGCGGCGCGGACGGCGAGCGGCAGCAGCGGGCCGGGCACGCGGCGGGCCGCCGCGAGGTTGCGCAGGGTGGCCTCCCGGTCGAGGACCGGGGAGTCCAGGACGAGGCCGCGGATCACGTCCCGTACGCCCGAGTCGGCGGCGGCGTGCAGGGCCATCGTGCCGCCGGTCCCCCAGCCGTGCAGGACGACGTGCTCGGCGCCCCTGCGGACGGCGTAGCGGATCGCGGCGTCGACGTCGCGCCACTCGGTGTCACCGAGGTGGCCGAGGCCGTCCGGCGACGGGGGCGCGCCCTCGTCGCCGCGGTAGGAGAGGCAGAGGACGGGGATCTGCCGCCGGGCGAGGAAGGGGACGAGGTTGAGGGGGTGCCGTCGGGTGGTGCCGATGCCGTGCAGGGCGATGACCCAGGTGGAGCGCGGGCCGGGGACGAGCCAGGCGGGCAGGGCGCCGAGCTCGCCGGGGATCTCCACGTCCTCGTGGACGATGCCGAGGGAGCTGTACGGGGTGCCGCCGTGCAGCTCGGGGGTGAGGCGGACCCGGGCGCCGGGCTCCAGTTCGCCGAGCTCGACGCGTTCCAGGCGGCGTACGACGGTGTCCGCGGTGTGCGGCACCCGGTCGAGGGCGGGGCCCACGACCGCGTGGACGCCGGCGCCCTCGATCCCGTACGTACCGGGGCGCAGGGAGGCGAGGCTGCGGGTGAGGGTGACCCGGTCGGGACCCGTGGCGTGCACGGTGAGCCGGGGGTCGCCGGGCAGGGGCCGGCCGGACGAGGCCTTGAGGGCGACGTCGCCGGCGTACCGGCCGGCCGCGATCGCGGCCGCGCCGACACCGATCAGGGTGGTGACGGCCGCTGCCGTCGCTGTAGCCGGGCGCACGGTCCCAGTGTCGACAGGTCCGGCCGGGGCTGCCACCGGACGGAGCCGCCCGTGGTCCGGCCCCTCGTCAGCAGCCGGTCGGCGCCTCCGGAGAGTGACATGGGTCTCCTCCGCGGGTCCCTCGGTCGGCTGATACCGCCCCTGAAGCGTCCACGGGCTGACACGGGCGGTCGGGGAGGAAGCGGCGGGAGTCCTCCATGTCCGGTGATGGCACGGATTACCCGGGGTCGCACCCCGCTCACATCGTGGACAGGTGGCCCCTCCGACCCCTAAGCGGAATGTCCGGACCCCGATTCGAGTCACCCCACCGCCGGACTCAGTTCACCTTCCGTTCACTCAGGTTGCCTACGTTCGTCCAGCCACTGACGTCAAACGATTGCCTGGGTAAATGGAACACATCACGCTGCTGCTCGCGATTGTGATCGTGACAGCTCTCGTGTTCGATTTCACGAACGGTTTCCACGACACCGCCAACGCGATGGCGACGACCATCTCGACCGGTGCCCTCAAGCCCAAGACGGCGGTGGCCATGTCCGCCGTGCTCAACCTGGTCGGCGCGTTCCTGTCCGTCGAGGTCGCCAAGACGATCTCCAGCGGCCTGGTCAACGAGGAAGGCATCCAGCCGGAGGTCATCTTCGCCGCGCTGGTCGGCGCCATCCTCTGGAATCTGCTGACGTGGCTGGTCGGCCTGCCCTCCAGCTCCTCGCACGCCCTCATGGGCGGTCTCATCGGCGCCACCATCGCCTCGGTGGGCCTCAGCGGGGTCAACGGCGGCGTCGTCGTCACCAAGGTCCTGATCCCGGCGATCGCCGCACCGCTCGTCGCCGGTGTCGCGGCGTTCCTCGCCTCCCGGCTGACCTACAGGATCGGCAAGAAGGCCGACGAGAAGACGCAGGCCAAGGGCTACCGCGCCGGACAGATCGCGTCGGCCGGTCTCGTCTCGCTGGCCCACGGCACGAACGACGCTCAGAAGACGATGGGCATCATCACGCTGGCGCTGGTCGCCGGCGGCGTCCTGGTCCCGGGTTCCAACCCGCCCGTCTGGGTCATCGTCTCGGCCGGTCTGGCCATCGCCCTCGGCACGTACCTGGGCGGCTGGCGGATCATCCGCACCATGGGCAAGGGCCTCACCGACCTTCAGCCGCAGCAGGGCTTCGCCGCCCAGAGCAGCGCGGCGGCCGTCATCCTGGCCTCCTCGAACCTCGGCTTCTCGCTCTCGACCACCCATTCCTGCTCCGGCGCCGTCATGGGCGCGGGCCTGGGCCGCAAGGGCGGCGTCGTCCGCTGGTCGACCGCCACCCGCATGTTCGTCGCGTGGGGCCTCACCCTTCCCGCCGCCGGTCTGGTCGCCGCGGGATCCGAGTTCGTGACCAAGCAGGGCGACTGGGGAGTCGCCGCCGTCGCGGCCTTCCTGATCGCCTCCTGTGTCGCCATCTGGTTCGTCTCCCGCCGCCAGGTGGTCGACCACACCAACGTCAACGACGTGGATGCCGCCACCGAGCCCGCCGGCGTCGTGACCACCGCCATCGCGGCCGTCGCCCCGCCCGCCACCGCCGGTTCCGTCTCGGCCGTCGCGGACGAGGACTTCAAGACCACCATCCCCTCGCCGGCCCCCACGGACCCGGCAGCCCCCGCCGCCTCGGCCGCGGTGTAAGGAACGACAGACATGAAGATCGACTGGGCAGCTCTCGGCTCCGTCTTCGGAGTCAGCCTCGTGGCGACCGTGGCCCTGGTGGGCCTGTTCACCCTCGGCATCGTCGGCCTCTCCAAGCAGGAGCAGGCCGCCTCCCAGGGTGGCTCCGCCGCCCTGGCGCGCACCGGCGCGTACGCCTGCTTCGCGCTGTGCGCGGCGGCCGTCGCGTACGGCATCTATCTGATCGTCGTCTGACGGCGGTCCCGCTTCGCCGGCCGGGCGGGTCGCACCTTCGGGTGCGGCCCGCCCGGTCGGCGTTTCCCCCGGCCCGGCGGGCTCGTGTGGTGCTCCGCACACTGTCCCGTCGCAGGTCAAACGTGAGTTGACGGGTGTTCGCGGAGCGTGGTGGACTTCCGGGGCCATTACGGCGGCAAGCAGAGGAAGCCCGGTGCGAATCCGGCGCGGTCCCGCCACTGTGACCGGGGAGTCGATCCCCGGGAGCCAGGAACTCTCGCCGCCGGTCACGTCGAGCCAGGGCGCGGACCCTGAGTGAGGACACAGCGCCATGCCCGGCCGCAGTGCAGCCACAGGTGTATTCGCGTACGGCGCCGCAGCCGGTCTGGCCGCGGACCTGATCGTCGGCGACCCCCGCCGCGGCCATCCGGTCGCCGCCTTCGGACGTGCCGCGGGCGCGGTCGAGAAGCGGTTGTGGCGCGACCACCGCGGGTGGGGAGCGCTGCACACCGCCGTCTGCGTGGCCGGCGCCGCGGGCGCCGCCGCGCTGGCCGCCCGTACCGTACGCCACAGTCACCCGGCCTCCGTCGCGCTGACCGCCGCCTCCGTGTGGGCCGTCGTCGGCGGGACGACCCTGGGCCGGGAGGCCCGCGCGATCGGCGGGGCCCTCGCCGCCGGGGACCTGGACGTGGCCCGTGAGCGGCTGCCCCATCTGTGCGGACGCGATCCGCACTCCCTGGACGGTCCGGCGATGGCCCGCGCGGTCGTGGAGTCCGTCGCCGAGAACACCTCCGACGCCGTGGTCGGGGCGCTGGTCTGGGGCGCGGTCGCGGGCGTTCCGGGGCTGGTCGGCTTCCGGGCGGTGAACACCCTGGACGCGATGGTCGGCCACAGGTCGGTCCGGTACCGGCGGTTCGGCTGGGCCTCGGCCCGGCTCGACGACGTGGCCGGCTGGCCGGGTGCCCGGCTGACCGCCGCGCTCGCGACGGTGGCCGGGGGGAATCCGCGCGGTGCGGTGCGTGCCTGGCGGGCCGACGCGGCGAAGCACCCGAGCCCCAACGCCGGCCCGGTGGAGGCCTCGTTCGCCGGGGCGCTCGGCGTACGGCTCGGCGGGACGCTGTCGTACGGAGGCCGGGTCGAGCACCGGCCCGTACTGAACGGGGAGGGACGGGCCGTGGAGGTCGGGGACATCGAACGCGCGGTACGGCTGTCGCGCCGGGTGACGGGGCTGACGCTCGCCGTCTGTGTGGGCGGGCGGATCGTGGCGGGCGCGCTGAAGCGGAGGAAGGCATGAGAGGCGGGGGGCTGCTGGTCGCCGGGACCACGTCCGACGCGGGCAAGAGCGTCGTCACGGCGGGCATCTGCCGCTGGCTGGTCCGGCAGGGCGTGAAGGTCGCGCCGTTCAAGGGCCAGAACATGTCCCTGAACTCCTTCGTGACCCGGGAGGGCGCGGAGATCGGGCGGGCCCAGGCGATGCAGGCGCAGGCCGCGCGCGTGGAGCCGACCGCGCTGATGAACCCGGTGCTCCTGAAGCCGGGCAGCGACCGCTCCAGCCAGGTCGTCCTGATGGGCAGGCCGGTGGGCGAACTGAGCGCCAAGGGGTTCTTCGGGGGGCCTGGGGGGTCGTCTCCCGGGAAAGCGCTGCACGGAGGGCGCCGGCAGGAGCTGTTCGAACCCGTCCTGGCGTGCCTGGAGGAGCTGCGGGGCACGTATGACGCCGTGATCTGCGAGGGGGCGGGCAGTCCGGCCGAGATCAACCTGCGGCGTACGGACATCGTGAACATGGGCATCGCGCGGGCCGCGCGGCTGCCGGTCCTCGTGGTCGGGGACATCGACAGGGGCGGGGTGTTCGCCCAGTTCTTCGGCACGACGGCGCTCCTGGCACCCGAGGACCAGGAGCTGGTCGCGGGCTACCTCGTGAACAAGTTCCGCGGTGACGTGACCCTGTTGGAGCCGGGCCTCGACATGCTGTTCGGGCTGACCGGGCGCCGTACGTTCGGTGTACTGCCCTACGCGCACGGGCTCGGTATCGACGAGGAGGACGGGCTCCGCGTCTCGCTGCGCGGCACGGTCCGCGAGTCCGTCGTCGCGCCGCCGGTCGGCGAGGACGTGCTACGGGTCGCCGTCTGCGCGGTGCCCCTGATGTCGAACTTCACCGACGTGGACGCGCTGGCGGCCGAACCGGGCGTGGTCGTGCGGTTCGTGGACCGGGCCGAGGAGCTCGTCGACGCGGACCTGGTGGTCGTGCCGGGCACCCGCGGGACGGTGCGGGCACTGGCGTGGCTGCGCGAGCGCGGTCTCGCGGACGCGCTCGCACGGCGGGCCGCGGAGGGCCGGCCGGTGCTCGGCATCTGCGGCGGCTTCCAGGTGCTCGGCGAGCGGATCGAGGACGAGGTCGAGTCGAAGGCGGGCACGGTCGACGGGCTCGGACTGCTGCCCGTACGGGTCCGGTTCGCGGCCGAGAAGACGCTGGCCCGGCCGGTCGGCGAGGCGCTCGGCGAGCGGGTCGAGGGGTACGAGATCCACCACGGCGTCGCGGACGTCCTGGGCGGCGATCCGTTCCTGGACGGGTGCCGGGTCGGCGCCGTGTGGGGTACGCACTGGCACGGCTCCCTGGAGAGCGACGGCTTCCGCCGCGCGTTCCTGCGGGAGGTCGCGGAGGCGGCCGGCCGCCGTTTCGTACCGGCTCCCGACACGGCCTTCGGGTCGCTGCGCGAGGAGCAGCTGGACCGCCTCGGCGACCTGATCGAGGAACACGCGGACACCGACGCGCTGCTGCGTCTGATCGAGCGGGGCGCCCCGACGGGGCTGCCGTTCGTGCCGCCGGGGGCGCCGTGACGCCCCTTCCCCCGCCGGTGCGCCTCGTCCCGTCCGTGCGCCCGTGTCCCCGAACCGAACGCGAAGAGAGGACCACCCGATGAGCACCCGGTATCCGTTCACCGCCGTCGTCGGCATGGACGACCTGCGGCTGGCGTTGTCGCTGAACGCCGTCAGTCCGGCCGTGGGCGGTGTCCTCGTGCGCGGCGAGAAGGGGACCGCCAAGTCGACCGCCGTGCGGGCCCTCGCCGACCTGCTGCCCGAGGTTCCGGTGGTCGCGGGGTGCCGGTTCAGCTGCGACCCCGGCGCGCCCGACCCCGGGTGCCCCGACGGGCCGCACGGAACCGCTCCGGCCTCCGCGCGCCCCGCGCGGATGGTCGAACTGCCCGTCGGTGCCTCCGAGGACCGGCTCGTCGGCGCGCTGGACATCGAGCGGGCCCTCTCCGAGGGCGTGAAGGCCTTCGAGCCCGGACTCCTCGCGGACGCGCACCGCGGGATCCTGTACGTCGACGAGGTCAACCTTCTCCACGACCACCTGATCGACCTGCTCCTCGACGCCGCCGCCATGGGCTCCTCGTACGTCGAGCGCGAGGGCGTCTCCGTACGGCACGCGGCCCGCTTCCTGCTCGTCGGCACGATGAACCCCGAAGAGGGCGAGCTGCGTCCGCAGTTGCTGGACCGGTTCGGGCTGACCGTCGAGGTGGCGGCCTCCCGCGAGCCCGAGCAGCGGGTGGAGGTCGTCCGGCGACGGCTGGCGTACGACGACGACCCGGCCGCCTTCGCCGCCCGCTGGGCCGGTGAGGAGAGCGCCCTGCGGGAGCGGATCGTCGCCGCCCGCGCGCTGCTTCCCGACGTCGTGCTCGGCGACGCCGCCCTGCTCCAGATCGCCGCGACCTGCGCCGCGTTCGAGGTGGACGGCATGCGCGCGGACATCGTCATGGCGCGGACGGCGACCGCGCTCGCCGCGTGGGCCGGACGGACGGAGGTGACCTCCGAGGACGTACGGCAGGCCGCACTGCTCGCCCTCCCGCACCGCAGGCGGCGGAACCCCTTCGACTCGCCGGGGCTCGACGAGGACAAGCTCGACGAGACGCTGGAGCAGTTCAACGGCGAGGACGAGGGGGACGACGACCCGGACCCCGGTCCCGACGGCGGACCCGGCGGTGGCCCCGGTGGCGGCGTGCCGCCCCAGGGCGAAGGACCCGCCGAGGGTGCCCCCCGCGACGCGGGTGCGGACGAGGCCCCGGCGCCCGCTCCGGGCGCGGGCGGCGGCGCCGGTGAGCGGTCCGCCGTCAAGGCAGCCGAGCCGTTCCGTACCAAGATGCTCAGCGTGCCCGGACTCGGCGAGGGCGCGGCCGGGCGCCGTTCCCGGGCCCGTACCGAGCACGGCAGGACGACGGGCGCCGTACGGCCCCGGGGCGCGCTGACCAGGCTGCACCTGGCCGCGACCGTGCACGCCGCCGCCCCGCACCAGAAGGCGCGCGGACGGACCGGCCCCGGGCTCGTGGTCCGCCGGGACGACCTGCGGCAGGCGACCCGCGAGGGCCGCGAGGGCAACCTCGTGCTCTTCGCGGTGGACGCCTCCGGGTCGATGGCGGCCCGACAGCGGATGAGCGCGGTGAAGGGCGCGGTGCTCTCCCTGCTGCTCGACGCCTACCAGCGGCGCGACAAGGTCGGGCTGGTCACCTTCCGGGGCCGCGACGCCGAGGTCGCCCTGCCGCCGACCTCGTCCGTGGACGCGGCCGCGGCCCGGCTCGAACAGCTCCCCACGGGCGGCCGTACGCCGCTGGCGGCGGGGCTGCTCAAGGCCCATGACGTGCTGCGCGTCGAGCGGCTGCGCGACCCCTCGCGCCGGCCCCTGCTCGTCGTCGTGACCGACGGCCGGGCGACCGAAGCAGGAGGGGGCGCGCGCAGGGGGTCCCCCCGGACGGAGTCCGGGGGAGCGTCGCCGGAAGGGCGGTGGCGGGAGACGAGCGGGCGGCAGGACCCGGTGGCGCTCGCCGCGCGGGCGGCGCGGCTGCACGCCTCCGAGGGCACGGCGGCCGTCGTCGTGGACTGCGAGACCGGTCCCGTGCGGCTGGGACTCGCCGGGGACCTCGCCCGCGAACTGGGCGGCACCGCCGTCACCCTGGACGAGCTGCGCGCCGACTCGATCGCCGGGCTCGTCAGGAACGTACAGGCAGAGCACGCAACGAGGAGGGCCTCTTAATGCCGCAGGGACAGCCGACCGTCGTTCCCGACGACGGTCTCACGACCCGTCAGCGCCGCAACCGCGCGCTGGTGATGGTCCACACCGGTGTGGGCAAGGGGAAGTCGACCGCCGCCTTCGGCATGGCACTGCGCGCCTGGAACCAGGGCTGGCCGATCGGGGTGTTCCAGTTCGTCAAGTCCGCCAAGTGGAGGGTCGGCGAGGAGAACGCCCTCAAGGCGCTCGGCGAGACCGGCAAGGGCGGCACGGTCGTCTGGAACAAGATGGGCGAGGGCTGGTCCTGGATCCAGCGCGAGGTCGCCGAGGGCGAGCAGTCGCACGAGGACAAGGCCCGCGAGGGCTGGGAGCAGGTCAAGCGCGACCTCGCGGAGGAGAAGTACAGGTTCTACGTCCTCGACGAGTTCGCGTACCTGCTGCACTGGGGCTGGATCGACACGGCCGAGGTGGTCGAGGTGCTCCGCGACCGTCCCGGGCAGCAGCACGTCGTCATCACGGGCCGCAACGCCCCGCAGGAGCTTCTGGACTTCGCGGATCTCGTGACGGACATGTCGAAGGTGAAGCACCCGATGGACGCGGGTCAGAAGGGCCAGCGGGGCATCGAGTGGTAGCACGTCTCGTCATCGCCGCGCCGTCCTCCGGCGCCGGCAAGACCACGGTCGCGACCGGTCTGATGGCCGCGTTCGCGGGCCGTGGTCTCGCGGTCTCGCCGCACAAGGTCGGTCCCGACTACATCGACCCGGGGTACCACGCGCTCGCGACGGGCCGTCCGGGCCGCAACCTCGACGCGTACATGTGCGGTACGGGGCTGGTCGCGCCGCTCTTCGAGCATGGGGCGCGCGGCTGCGACCTGGCGGTCGTCGAGGGCGTCATGGGGCTGTACGACGGCGCCGCCGACCAGGGTGAGCTGGCGTCCACGGCACAGGTCGCGAAGCTGCTGAAGGCCCCGGTCGTCCTCGTCGTGGACGCCTCGTCGCAGTCCCGGTCGGTGGCGGCGCTGGTGCACGGGTTCGCCTCATGGGATCCGGAGGTGCGGATCGGCGGGGTCATCCTGAACAAGGTGGCCACGGACCGCCACGAGCATCTGCTGCGGGAGGCGCTCGGGGAGTCGGGGGTGCCGGTGCTCGGTGTGCTGCGTCGGGCTCCGGCGGTGGCGACGCCGTCGCGTCACCTCGGGCTGGTGCCCGTCGCCGAGCGGCAGGCTCAGGCGGTGGACGCGGTTGCCGCGCAGGCGGAGCAGGTTCGCCTGGGGTGCGACCTGGACGCGCTTCTCGCGTTGGCGCGGAGCGCTCCTGAGCTGCACGCGGAGGCGTGGGATCCTGAGGTCGCCGTGCGGCCGCCCGCCGGTGGGCGGGTGGTGCCCGCCCTCGCCCGGGCGTCGTCCGGGGGGACTCCCGTCGTCCCTGCGGGACGTGTGCCCACGACCCGGTCCGTCGTAGCGGTCGCGGGAGGCGCCGCGTTCACGTTCTCGTATGCCGAGCACGCCGAGCTGCTCAGCGCCGCCGGGGCCGAGGTCGTCACGTTCGATCCACTCCGGGACGAGGCCCTCCCCGAGGGGACGCGCGGTCTCGTCATAGGCGGCGGCTTTCCCGAGATGTACGGGGCCGAGCTGTCCGCCAACGTGCCTCTGCGGAAGGCCGTCGCCGAACTGGCCGCCTCCGGGGCGCCCGTCGCCGCCGAGTGCGCCGGGCTGCTGTACCTCGCGCGTTCGCTCGACGGGACGCCGATGTGCGGGGTGCTCGACGCCGACGCGCGGATGTCGGACCGGCTCACCCTCGGGTACCGGGACGCCGTGGCGGTGAGCGACAGTTCGCTCGCCGCCGTCGGGGCCCGGATGCGAGGTCACGAGTTCCACCGGACCGTGATCGAACCGGGCGCCGGTACGGACCCGGCCTGGGGGCTGCGGCAGCCGGCGGGGGTCCCCTCCGCTCGAAGCGCTCGGGGGAGTGTCGAGGGGTTCGTACAGCAGGGGGTGCACGCGAGCTATGTGCACACCCACTGGGCGGGCGCCCCGGAGGCGGCCGTGCGGTTCGTCGAGCACTGCGTGAACGGGCCGGTGGCGTGAGATCAGCCGCCGGACAGGCCCGTCACGAGCCAGATGAAGCCCACGCCCGCCACCGTGCACAACAGGGTGGAGCGGGCGGGGTGTTCGTGGTGTGCCTCGGGCAGGATCTCGGCCGCGGCGAGATAGAGCAGGGCGCCGCCGAAGAAGCCGAGATAGCTGCCGAGCATTTCCTCCGGAAGGGTGAACAGCAGGGTGGACGCCGCGCCGACGATCGGCGCGAGCGCGTCCGCGACCAGCATGATGACCGCCTTGCGACGGGCGTTCCCGTACAGGCTGGTGATCGTGTACGTGTTGAACCCGTCGGCGAAGTCGTGGGTGATGACGGCGAGCGCGACGGTGGCGCCCATGCCTCCGCCGACCTGGAAGGCAGCGCCCAGCGCGATGCCGTCCATGAGGCTGTGGACGACCATGGCGGCGGCCGCGGTGAGTCCGACCTGCGGCGTCCGCCCACCCGTCTGCGGGCCGCCACCCCTCATCGGAGCGCTTCGTGCTGCTCCCCAGTCGCCTCCGACGCCGTGCGCGGCCTGACGGACCGCCAGCAGCCGTTCCACGACGTGGGCGAAGAGGAAGCCGCCCACGAAGAGGAGCAGGGCCTGCGGCACGCCGAAGACCTTGGTCCCGGAGGCCTCCAGGGCCTCCGGCAGCAGGTCGAGTCCGACCACGCCGAGCATGAGTCCGCCGGCGAGTCCGAGGACCAGGTGACGTCGGTCGGTGACGCGCTGCGCCGTCCAGCCGCCGAACAGCGTCATGAGGAACGCGCCGAGCGCGACGATAACGGCCATGCGCCTTTGCTATCCGATCGGACACGCTCCGCGCACATCAGCGGCGCCGTCGTGGGGATGCTGGTCGCATGATCACGGTGATCGGCAGCGGTGCGGGCGCGGATCTCGGCTCCTGGGCAGGCGAGGCGGCCCTGGTGGTGGACGTGCGGAGCGACGAGTTGACGGACACGGAACTCGACCTGGTCGAGAAGCACGTGTCCGAGGGCGGGACGCGGGTGATCGTGCGGGTGCTCGGAGACCCCGGGTTCTTCGGGGTGGTGCGGACGCTGGAGGAGCGCTTCGGGCCCGGTGGGATCGACGTGCGGCCCGGGCCCACGGCCGTCGGGCTCGCGTTCGCCCGCCTGGGGCTGCCGTGGGACGACGCCCTCGTGGTGGCGGGCTCGGCGCTCGACCGCGCGGTCAACGTCTGCCGTGCGCATCCCAAGGTGGCCGTGCTGCCCGGGCCCGGCGTGGGACCGGCGGAGCTGGGCGGGGAGCTGGTGCACCGGGTGGCGTCGAGGACGCTGGTGGTGTTCTCGGCGCTGGGTGATCCCTTCCGTGAGCGTTTCGAGCGGGTCGAGCCCGCGGAGGCGATGTGCCGGAGCTGGGAGGGCGTGAGCCTGGTCCTGTGCCTGGACGAGTCACGGCAGGACGGGCCGGCTCCCACGGTGACCGGGCCGCTCACAGGTCCGGGCCGATGGGCCCTGCCCGACGGGGAGTTCGCGGCGGAGTCCACCGTGGCCGACGGGCTCGGAGCGGAGTCCACCGTGGCCCACGGGCTCGGGGCGGACGGGGCGGACCGCCGTTCCGTACTGCCGTACGAGGCGCGGGCGCTGGCGCTCGCGCGGCTCGGGCCGCGGGCCGGGGATCTGGTCTGGGAGATCGGTACGGGCTGCGGCGCCGTGGCGATCGAGTGTGCCCGGCTCGGCGCGGCGGCGGTCGCCGTGGAGCAGACGGCGTCCGGTGTCGAGCGGATCCGTGCGAACACGGCGGCGCACGGCGTGGAGGTGCGGGCCGTGCACGGATCGGCGCCGACGGTGCTCTCCCATCTGGCCGATCCCGACGGGGTGTTCATCGGTGGCGGTGGGCGTGAGCTGAGGTCGGTCGTGCTGGCGGCGGGGCGGCGGGCGCGGCGCGCGGTCGTGGTGGCGGTGACGGCCCTGGAGCAGGTGGGGGCGGTCCGGTCGGCGCTGGCGTCCTGCGGGCTGGCGGCCGAAGGCGTGCTGTTGCAGTCGCAGCGCCTGCTCGCGCTGCCGGACGGTTCCTCGACGATGGTGCCGACGGCGCCGGTGTTCCTGGTGTGGGGTACGCGGTGAGCGGGGCGGCGGTGGGGGTCGGCGCACGCTCGGGGGTCTCGGTGGAGGAGGTCCTCGGCCTGGTCACGGAGGCGCTGCGGGAGGCCGGTCTCACGGGTTCGGACGTGACGGCGCTCGCGACGCTGGAGGCGCGGGCGGCGGAACCGGGGATCGTGGGCGCGGCGGGGCGGCTCGGGGTGCCGCTGCGGTCGTACGGGGCGGAGGAACTGGCCGCCGTGTCCGTACCGCACCCCTCGCGGGCGCCTCTGTCGGCGACCGGGACGGCGTCGGTGGCGGAGGCGGCGGCGCTGCTGGCGGCGGGCGCCGGTGCCGCACTCCTCGTACCGAAGAGGAAAACGGCGCGCGTGACGTGCGCTATCGCCCGGTCCCTCCCCTTTCGTCCGAACGAAGATGCCGCTGCCGTACGGTTGTTGCCCCGGAGACAGGGGTACATCGCTGGTCAGACGGAGCCCCGTACACCCCCCACTCATCACCCGACGGCGGCCATGGATACCCACGCGCACACTGATGCCCACGATCTGCGCCACCACGGTGACGCGGAGGTACGGGACGAGAAGCTGATCGACCTCGCGGTCAACGTCCGGACGAACACGCCCCCGGAGTGGCTGCGGGCACGGATCGCCGACAGCCTGACCGGTCTGGCGCACTACCCGGACGGCCGGGCGGCACGCGCCGCGGTCGCCGAGCGCCACGATCTGCCCCCCGGCCATGTGCTGCTCACGGCCGGGGCGGCGGAGGCGTTCGTGCTGCTCGCGCGGGCGCTGCCGGCGCGGCGGCCGGTGGTGGTGCATCCGCAGTTCACCGAGCCCGAGGCGGCCCTGCGCGACGCGGGCCACGAGGTGGGCCGGGTGCTGCTGCGCGAGGAGGACGGGTTCCGGCTCGATCCGGCGGCCGTTCCGGAGGACGCGGACCTGGTGGTGATCGGGAATCCGACGAACCCGACGTCCGTCCTCCACCCGGCGGCGGCGATCGCGGCTCTGGCGCGGCCGGGGCGGACGCTGGTGGTGGACGAGGCGTTCATGGACGCGGTGCCGGGCGAGCGGGAGTCGCTGGCCGGGCGGACGGATGTGCCGGGCCTGGTGGTGCTGCGGAGCCTCACGAAGACCTGGGGCCTGGCGGGGCTGCGGATCGGATACGTCCTGGCACACCCGGAGACGATCGCGCTCCTCGAACAGGCGCAGCCGCTCTGGCCGGTGTCGACCCCGGCGCTGGTGGCGGCGGAGGCCTGCATGTCGCGGGCCGCGCTGGCGGAGGCGGAGTTCGCGGCGGACCGGATCGGGGTCGAGCGGGCCCATCTGCTGGCGGGCCTGGCGGAGTTCGACGAGGTACGGGCGGTGGCGGCGGCGGAGGGTCCGTTCGTACTGATCCGGATCGATCGCGCGGACGCGGTACGGGAACGGTTGCGGGCACTGGGCTTCGCGGCGCGACGCGGGGACACGTTCCCGGGCCTGGACCGGAACTGGCTCAGGCTCGCGGTTCGGGACCGGGCCACCACGAACAGATTCCTGCAGGCCCTGGATCAGGCCCTGTTGATCGAGGGTTAGCGCGCACCAGGCCCCGGACGGAAGGCCCTAGGTCCAGCCGGACGACTTCGACAGGGCCTTGGGCAGGCGCTCGCTCACCTCGTCCGCGAGGCGCTCGAACTCCGGCCTCAGGAACGGCGCGGCCAGCCTCGCCAGGCCTTTGAACCGCAGGGACGCCTCGTACGTCATCGAGGTCGTCGTCGCCGACCGGGCCTCGAAGCGCATCTCGTCGGTCGCGGTCACGGTCTTGTTCGTCCCGACGAACACCAGGCGCGCGGGCTCACGGGCCTCCAGCCGGTAGTCGAGTTCCGTGAGGCGCCCCCGGAAGCGTGAGGTGTTGCGCCAGAGGGAGCCCTCCCGTACAGGCCCCTCGTCGACCCTGACGCACGAGACCGTGCCGGGGTCCCATTCCTCCGCACGGCCGAACTCCTCCAGATAGGCCACCAGGCTGTCCAGAGGAACGGGGAGGAGGAAGTCTCGTTCGACCGTGATCACTGCGTCAGCCTCCGGTGTCGGCTCCGAGGGGGAGCTGTTCGTACCCGCTTCGCTCTCCCTTCGCCTGCCGCGGCGTCCACGGATGCGCCCGCTCCGAGGCGGGTGGCGCGGAGACGGAACGGAGGGCGGCGCGATCGCCGCCCTCCTTCCGCTCCCCGTCTCCCCCTCGGGTCGGTCAGCCGCGGGCGCGGCTGCGGGCCAGGACGAGCGCTCCCGCACCGCCGCCGAGCAGGACGATCGCGCCGCCGGCCAGGTACGGGGTCGTCGAGCTGCCGCCCGTGGCGGCGAGGTTCTGGTCGGCAGGGTGGGTGCCGTCGTTCTGGGTCGTCACACCTCCGTCGTCGGAGGGCTGGGCGGAGGGCTCCTGCGAGGGCTGCTCGCTCGGCTGCTCCGTGGGCTTCTCGGTCGGCTTGTCGGTGGGCTGGTCCGTCGGGCCCGAGCCCTTGGGCGTCTCGCAGGTGGCCTCCGCGAGGGTCACCACACCGTTGACCTCGGCGACGCCCAGCTTCAGCGGGTCGACCTCCACCTTCAGTTCGAGCGCGGTCGCCGCGGCGGTGCGCGAGGTGGTGGAGGTACGGGACAGGTCGAGGGTCACGTCGCCGATGCCCGGCACGGTGACCTTGGTCTGTCCGGTGGTCGACAGGGTGGTCTTCTTGCCGAAGACGGTCACGTGCCCGAGGACGTTGGACTCGGCGACCGGCTGCCTGCCCGCCTCACAGACCGCCCTGGAGGTGACCTTCCGGACCTCGATCAGGGAGAGCAGGGGCACGCCGGGAACGTGGACCCGGGCCTTGACCAGATTGACGTACCCCTCGGCCTTGTTCTTGTCCACCGTGGCCTTCGAGGTGGCGACGTCGGCGCGCAGCACGTCGATCGGCTTGCCGTTCTCGGCGCCTTCGACCTTCACCGTCAGCGCGGTCTTGTTCTCGCTCTCCGGCGCCTTGACCTCGTTGAGGGAGGTGCGCAGCGGCACCTGGACCGACTTGTCGAGCAAGGAGACGTCGAGACCGGTCCGCAGGACGACGGCGGTCGCGCGCCCCTCTCCGCCGCCCGTGGCGTGCGCCGCGGGGGCCAGGAGGAGCACGGGCCCGACGGCCAGCGCGACGGCGGTCGTCGCGGCGGCGGTGCGGCGTACGGGCATGCGGAAGGTGTTGCTGTTCAAGATGGTGGTACCCCCACAAGAGACATGGCGTCGCCGGCCGCTCACCACGGGGACACGGGGTCGACGCGGCCTCGGCGACTTGAGACACCGGAATCTTTACGCACGGAGAGTGAACCGACAGGCACCTGGCGTGAGTTCACTCCAAAGGGGTGTTTCCGCGCCCGTATTCGATTCTTTCGGCACACGCGTTCCCGCGCGCCCCGTGCGTTGCGAAGAGCGCGGGGCGCGCGGAAGTATTCCAACGATCCGCACCGGTCAGGGGTAACGGACGGTCAACCCGGCGCATCGGCGGGGCTCGCTCATGTGGCGCGCCAGTAGCCCAGCGAGTGGATCCGGTCCTTGGGGAGCGCGAGCTCCTTTCGGACGTACGTGGCGAGGGTGCGGGTGGTCGCGGTGTCGCAGGCGATCCAGACGTACGGATCGTCGCCGAGCAGCTCGGGAAGCTCCTTCCGCACCTGCTCGACGAGCGCCGCGCCGCCGCCCTGCCGGGGTACCCGGCGGACGTCGTGCCGGTCCGCGTCCACGCGCAGCGGAAGCTCCCCGTCGGCGTCGTGGGAGGTCTCGAACCAGAGGGTGGCCGGCACGTCGGGCGCCGAGTCGAGGAGGGAGTTGATGGCGGGCATCGAGGCCGGGTCGCCGATCACGAGCATGCGGCCGGGGCGGGGTTCGGGGGCGGTGAAGCCGGTGCCCTGAAGCGTGGCCTCGACGGTGTCGCCGGGGGCGCAGGTGCGGGCCCAGTCGCTGGCGGCGCCGTCGTGGAGGGCGAACTCCAGGCTGAAGGTCCCGGCGGCCGGGTCGGGGTCGACGAGGGTGTAGGCGCGCTGGTGCGGCTTGCCCGCGTTCTCGAACCAGATCCGCACCCACATCGTCGGGTGCACACCGGCGGCGGCGAGGAGTCCGCCGTCCGTCAGGTGGACCCGGCGGTAGTGCTCGGTGACCTGCTCGGCCCCGGTCACCGTGAACGTGAAGTCCCGGCCACGGAGCAGTCGGAGGACGACGCCTTCCCAGCCATGCCCTTGCCCCACCGCGATCGTCTCCCCTGCGTAGCGTAGATTAATTTAGGTCAGCCTAACCTAATTGGCGTCGGACGGGATCGGAGTCGGAGTGAGCATCGAGGTCTACCGGGACGATTGGGGCGTACCGCATCTGCGGGCCGCCGATCCGACCGAACTCGTCTTCGCGCAGGGGCGCGTGACGGCGGTGGACCGTGCCTGGCAGCTGGAGGTCGAACGGCACCGGGCGCAGGGCACGTCGGCCGCGTTCCTCGGTGCGGGCGAGACCGGCTGGGACACCTTCGTACGGCAGGCCGGGCTCGCCGACACCGCGCGCCGCTGCTTCGACGCGCTGGACCCGGAGACGGCGCGGTGGGTACGGGCGTACGTGGACGGGGTCAACGACGGCCTGCCGGAAGGCGCCGCGCGGGCGACCCAGTTCGCCCGGGTGGGACTCGCGCCCGGGCGCTGGGATCCGTGGACGCCGCTGGCGGTCTGGCTCTCCACACACATCCTCTTCGCGGGCTTCCCCACCAAGCTGTGGCGGGAGGAGGTCGCGCGCCGGCTCGGCGAGGAGTGGACGGAGCTGTTCGCCACGGACGGTCCGGGCACGTCGGGCTCGAACGGCTGGGTGGTCTCCGGCGCCCGGACGGCGAGCGGGGCGGCGATCGTGGCGGGCGACCCGCACCGCTTCATCGAGGCGCCCGGGGTCTACCAGCAGATCCGCCTCGCCTGCCCTGAATACGACGTGCTCGGCCTCGCGGTCCCCGGCGTCCCGGGTCTCGCCCACTTCGGACACACGGGCCGGGTGGCCTGGGCGATCACCAACGCGATGGCCGACTACCAGGACCTGTACCGCGAGCGACTGAGGCGGACCGCCGACGGCGGGGTGGAGGCCCTGGGCCCGGACGGCTGGCGCCGGGCGTCCGCGCACCGGGAGACGGTCGAGGTGGCGGGCGGGGAGCCGGTCGAGATCGAGGTCGTCGAGACCGAGCGCGGTCCGGTGATCATCGGCGCGGACGGCGGCGCCGAGGGGAGGGGCGCGGACGGCGGCGCCGCACCGGTGGCCTCCGGAGCGGACGACGACGCCGAGGGGAGGGGCACGGATGCCCGTTCCGGCCGCGACGCGTCCTGGGAGGCGATCAGCCTGCGCTACCCGCCGCGCGTGACCGGTGAGCTGGGCTTCGCCGTCCTGCCCGACCTGCTCGCCGCCCGGACCGTCGCGGACGTGGACCGTGCCGTCGACGGCTGGGCCGAGCCGGTCAACGTCGTCCAGGCCGCCGACGTGGACGGCGGCCTGCTGCACCGGGTCGCGGGGTACGTCCCCGTGCGCGACCGGGTCAACTCCCTGCGTGTGGTGCCCGCCTGGGAGGCGGCCCACGCCTGGAAGGACGAGGCCGTGGCCACCCCCCGCGCGGACGTGGACGGTCACGCCGTCATGGCCAACGCGCGGGGCGTCGCGGCCCCGTTGGGCGTGGAGTTCTCTCCCCCGCACCGGGCGGCGCGGATCGACGCGCTGCTCGCCGCCTCGACGGCCTGGACGCCCGAGGGCATGACCGCCGTCCACACCGACACCGACAACCCCTCGGCGGCCCGGCTCCTGGACGCGGTCCTGGCGGGAGGCGAGGACGGCCTCTCCCCCGACGCCCGTGCCGTCCGGGCGCGACTGCTCGCCTGGGACCGCCGGATGGAGGCGGACAGCGCCGACGCCGGTCTGTACGCCGCCGTGCGCGGGGCCGTCGTACGGCGGGTCGCCGGGCATCCGGCGTTCGCGGCACTGCGCGAGCCCGCCGCGCACCCCGCCGTCTTCCGGCCCTGGCTGGCGCTCGGGCCCCGAGTCGCGTTCGCGCTGGAGACGCTGCTCGTCTCCGGACCCGTACCGGCCGCCGACATCGACGGCATCGTGCGGGAGGCCCTGGAAGAGGTCGCCGCCGGGGACGAGCCGCCCGCCTGGGGTGTCACGCACCGACTCGCCCCGTGGGCGGCCCTTCCCGAGGAGGACGACGCGACCTGGCCCGGACTCGGCGGGGACCACGACTGCGTGCTGTCCACGTCCAGCGTGCCCGGGTTCACCGACCGCAGCGCCCGCGCGTCCGCCGCCCGCTACGTCTGGGACCTCGCCGACCGCGAGCGGAGCCTCTGGGTCGTGCCCTTCGGCGCCTCCGGTGTCACCGGCGACCCCCACCACCGCGACCAACTCCCCCTGTGGCTGCGGGGCGAACTCGCCCCTGTCACCACCGACTGGAACCACCTCACCAAGGAGCCTCCCCGCCGTGACGACCACTGACTCCCGACCGCCGGTCCACCTCCAGACCGTCGAGGGCTTCGGCACCGTACGGATCGACCCCGTCGACCCCGACCGCGACGCCGACCTCATCCACGGCTGGGTCAACGAGGACCGCGCCCGGTTCTGGGGCATGGGCGGAACCACCGTCGACCAGGTACGGGAGATCTACGCGCACCTGGACTCGCTCACCACGCACCACGGCTTCCTGGTGCGGCGTGACGGCGAGCCGGTGGCGCTCTTCCAGACGTACGAGCCCGGTGCCGACCGCGTCGGCGAGTGCTACGAGGTGCTGCCGGGCGACATCGGGGTGCACATCCTGATCGCACCGGCCGCCACCCCCGAACCCGGCTTCTCCGCCCGGCTGTTCGTCGCCCTGACGGCGTTCGCGCTGAACGACCGGACGCGTGCCGTGGCGGAACCGGACGCCGGCAACGAGAAGGCGATCGCCCGGCTGGTGCGGGCCGGCTTCGAGCTCGGCCCCGAGGTCGTGCTGCCGGAGGTGGACCTCCCGGAGGTCTTCATCCCGGCGAAGAAGGCGCGCCTCGCGTTCCTGAGCCGCTGACGGGTGCGGGGCCTGGGGCTTGTGGGAACCCGGCCCTGCCCAGCCTAGAAGGGGCGCAGGACTCTGTGGG